>NZ_JAUBTV010000026.1:0-82013 GCF_036705145.1 Microcoleus sp. B5-D4
CTCATTATTATCTCCGATGATTCACTTTTACTTCCTCAATCCGCGTATGTGCCAGTTGGGGGTGCGGAATGTGGGTTACAAAGTGTGAAAGTGCAGTTAGCCACAGTCGGAGAAGTTGACTCAATCCAGACTCCCGTGCCGCGACTATCGAGATTGGTGACAGTTACTCCGCGCAATTGGGAATTAGTTGCTAGCAGTATCGTGATATTTTGGCCGGCAGCGGTGGGACTGACAAATTTGCCACTTCCTTGAATCAGAATGCCTCTACCTTTGTTAGTTTCATTGCCAATAACTTTTACTCCCGATGGAATTTCCAAGGGGAATTGTTCGCCGCTAGCTGCGCTATAAGTTCCCGGTGCTAACTGAATCGTAGTTCCTGATGCAGCGCGGCCGATCGCGCGGGCTATAGTTTTGAATGGGGCTGATTGGCTGCCGACTGCGGAATCGCTGCCTGTTTGCGGGTTGACGTAAAGTGTTGTCATGTTTTTGCCCAAGAGATAATTGGCGATCGAGCTTTTGTGGAATTTTCATTGTCTGCGAACTTGACCCCGGATACATATTCAGCTTTTATCAGGAAGACACCCACAGGGGATGACAACCATAGGGGAATTGCCCTACAAAGGACTATATTTCTCCTTACCAGCAACAGCAAATATCCGATTTATTAAAGAAGTCAGGTATCTGGATTTTCTATTAAACATCTCCAAAAAAGCAAGCTTTGAACAGGCAAGATGCCTGTTCCACAATAATTATTGGAGATGTCTATTTCATTCGCAGACAGTCGAGATTCCCGGCCCAAAAACCTTAACCGCTTCAGCCAAATCAGTTTCACCCATTAAAATGCAGCGTCTTAGTAAATCGATATCCAGCGTTTCCAATCCTGACAGTTGACTCTGAATTACTTGCTCGTAGCCATCTGCGCGGAGATGATACAGCCGCAGCGTGCCATCTTCCCAAAACCAGATTTCAGGCACGCCCAAAGCCCGATATTTTGGCAACTTGCTCAGTCCACCGCTAGTATAAACCACCTCGATCGACAAATCGGGAATCAACTTAGGTTCTCCCAAACAAAACGATTTGTCTGCTTGAGTAGAAGCTTCTGGCGTCTTCTCCTGCGTCATTGAACCAGAAGGGTAAAACTTAATACCTTGTTGCAGCAGAAAAGTGGTCACCAAGTAACCAATGATTTCCGAAAAATTTTCGTGTTGGAATCCCGGCATCAGAATCTCGATCGCCCCTGCGAAAAAAGACAACTTTATGCCAGGGGAAGCTTCCGAAACCTTCTGGATTAATTTGAATTGCTCCCAAGTGCCGTTGAGCACCACTCGCCCATCGAGAATTTCGCGATCGAGAATTTGTGTCATTGACCCGCACCATTATCTCTTATCGGCATTATAACGCATTGGGCGATCGCTCCTACAGAATATCCATGCAGCAAATGTAGCTGAGGAATCCGAACAGTTATTTCTAGTTCCCAGGCTCTTCCTAAGAACACATATCCCAAGGCTCTGCCTCGTCTTAACTTCCAGCCTATTTCACAATACAAGACGCATCCAACACCACTACAATTTCATTCTGAAAAACAGCACAGCTTGCCATTGCTGAAGCTAAGGCGGGAATTTTCCCTTGTTCGATAGAAAGCCTCGCCTCCGGTATAGAATCAAATTGATTTAGCCAGCCATCATCCTTTACATACTGAAGACTCAAAGCATGGCGATCGAGCATCCAAAAATCAACTCCATAGCTGTTAATGAAGTTTTGCAAGACAGCTCGATCGGGAGTGTATTGAGCGCGAATTAAATCGTTAACTCGCTGCTGATATTTGCTGTAGTAGCCTTTCTGATAAGGCACTGCATATTCCTTTGCCACTAAAACCGAACGCTGACTAAATGTTGGCAAATAATCCGTCTCTGCCGCGATTGAAGCAATCAGGGTATCTTTAGGTTGTTGCTCAAAAAATTTGTACAAATCCGGCATTTTACCTTCGACATACCCGACGGTGGGAAATTTTTTGACCAAGCAGGGATAAAGGACAACGGCGATAGCGATTGTCGCTGTCGTAATTAGTGCAACTAGATTTTTTACATCAAAGGTTGTTGCGCTTTTTAATGCCAAATGACCGACTCCATCGATAATTAAAGTTAGGGAAATCGCAGTTATCAAAACAACAATAAATCGCAAGCTGTAGGCTGTATAGCGACCTGGTTGATACAGCTTTAAAAGGGTAGCATGAGCAGCAAAAAACATCGCCGAGGATGCTAAAAATAGCTGAAGCAAAAGCCAGATTTGGCGTTGAATCTGATTTGCTAAGGGAAAAACCGATCGCAAAAACAGCAGTAGCGGAAATAACAATCCGACACAGTGAGTTACAGGCGTAAACAGCGACTTGGGAAACATCCCGCTGCCCCGCCCTGTCAACCAATAATCTTTGGGGTTTGGATGAAACAAAGGACTTCTGCCGTCTGGTGCAAATTCGCCCATTTGCTTGGCTTCTGCTGCGGTATAAGTTGGGCCAAATTCAGAGTTATCTAAGGCATAGGGCAGCATTACTAAAAAGATTACTCCCAAACCTGTACTGCAAAATAGGTAATTTGTGCGATCGCCCGACAAGCGCAAACCGCCATTTTCCCAGCATAGCAGCCGCAAAACTAAAATTCCAGCAGCAACCAAGGCGTAAGGAGGATAGAATAGTCCGATCAGGGCGATCGCTCCCAAACAAGGCAGCAAGGAACTGCGCGACAAATAATATAAAAAAGCCAGAAATATCGGATATATAAAAGCTCTTGGCGTTGTGGAAGCCAAATCATCAGTCATCCACATATGCTGATTTAACAGCAAAGATGCAATAAATCCAGTCATCGGCACTGGCAGCATTTCTAGACACAGGCCAAAACAGTAATAAGTGGAGATTAAGCCGAGAAATAGCGGCAATATTTTGTGAAGAAATAGCGGATGAATGCCAATTGTTGCGGCTAATTTGTAGAGCGTGCTGTATCCTGCGGGGGCGACAGATTGAAAGTAATTAGCAATGAAATCGTTGGGGAATAATTCAGGATCGACAAACCGCATCATCCAGAAAACGTGCTGCCTCGCATCGTCTTGCACGATATACTCACCGCTAAAGGCTTGCTTGAGTCCTAAAATAGCATAGATGGCGGCAAATGTCAAGCTCAGAGTCAACCAAAATATGGTGTGCGATCGGGATGTGCGATCGACTGTAGCAGTTAGAAATTTGTGCAACCGAGCTATTAATACCATTTTAGATTTTAGATTGGAGATTTTAGAATTGGGAATGACTGATTTTGACAAGTAGGATTATATTATGCCAGGTCAATTACCCCTAATAAAAAGTGTTTGCCGTAAGGAATAAAGTCCTCACGACAAACCGCTTTATTTTCAACTTCGCCCTATTTTAGATTATTTTCCAGCCCGCACACCGGCAATTTTAAGGCGAATCCGATACAGACTTGTACTTCCCGTAATATAAAGCGTTTTGCGATCGCTTTCTCCCCAAGCCAAATTAGTCGCCGTCTCAGGTACAGAAATCTTCCCCAAAAGCTTACCATCCGGCGAGAAAATCCACACTCCCCCCGGCCCGGTGCTGTAAACATTCCCCTCTACATCAACTTTTAAACCGTCGGGAACTCCGCCTTGACTAGCATCTTTTAACTCCGCAAAACGCTGCTGGTTGGTAACAGTTCCGTCCGGTTTTATATCGAAAACAGCAATGTATCCCGCTTCCGAATTGTTGACATAAAGTTTTTGCTCGTCGGGTGAAAAAGCGATGCCATTCGGCAGCACCAAATCCTTAACCAGCAGAGTTAATTTTCCGTCGGGTGCCAGTCGGTAAACACCGTAAAAGCCCAATTCTTCCTGGTCTTTACTAACACCGTAGGACGGATCGGTAAAATAAATGCTACCATCGGATTTAACAACCAAATCGTTCGGACTGTTGAGCCTTTTTCCCTCGTATCTATCCGCCAGTGTGATAACTTTGCCGTCTTTTTCTGTGCGGGATACGCGGCGATTTTCGTGTTCGCCAGTAAGTAGGCGGTTTTCTTTGTCTAAAGTATTGCCGTTGGCTTTTCCCGAAGGGCTGCGAAATACCTCAACTTGCTGATTTGATGCGAATTTATAGATAATATTTGCGGGAATATCGCTGAACAGCAAAAAGCCGTCTGGATGCCAAATTGGGCCTTCTATAAATTGGAAATTGCCAGCTAGTTTTTCTAATTTTGCGCTGTCATCGAGAATACGTTGCATGGTATTTTTTTTGTCCTGGTTTTCCGTTTGGGCGGTCAAATTTGTTAAGTTACCCCTAAGTTTCTGGCTGGGGTTGCTGACTGCTAAACTTAATACTATCAACAAAAAACTGATTGTAGCAATTTTGACTGTCATGTTTGCTCATAACTGAATTACTTCCTTCCCACCATAAGATTACCTATCTCGTTTTTTACTTCTTCCTTTATTCTTTTTTTGCTGCTACAAGAGCCCTATAGGCATCCTAAATCATTTGTGAATTTCTTACTCCCTCCCCTTGATAAGGGGAGGGTTGGGGTGGGATCAAAAATTTACCACTCCTGCAAAGATTGCTATATCACGCCCCTTAGCTAACACATCTAAAGCAGTTCGTAAACTCACTATTTTAAGCCCAAAAAAAGATAATTGAGAGCGGTATTAAATTCGATAGTACCGTATGTAACAAAAAAAAGAAGCTCGAAAATGCGAGCTTAATAATATTTAACTTAAAACGTTTTACCTGTCAACTGTTAAGCGGAAAATCAAACAAATAGCGCCGCAATACCAAGAACTATCGCACCGATACTCCTCACAAAAGACCTGAAGCGGTGATAACTGTTAACCACCGTACCGCTATCGCTTTCAAGCTGAATCAAATTCATCCAAGGTGCAACACCCAGGCGGAACCAACCCAAAGTCCTAACATCCATCCCAATCAAACTTTTAACCCGTTTCATGCCAAACATAAAATTACCAATTGGCCCAAAACGAGAAGCATAGCGCAGATAAATCATTCCCGTTCGGTCTAGCAATTTCAAATCAGAAGAGAAGGTATAAGCTGTTGTGCATTTAAATTGTATATTTCGAGTCCCGATCAAAAATCGTCAAATCCTCTCCCTCTCTCCCCTGGGAGCATCTCATATTTGTAAAAACACTTCTTCTGGCTCCTTCCTTCTTCCTTCTTCCTTCTTCCTCTTTTCTCCTGGCTCCTGACTCCTGACTCCTAACTCGAATTTCTAGCGGAGGGCGGCTTTCATTGAGATGCTCTCTCTCCCCTTCTCCCCCTCTCCCTCTCTAATACCATAGGCAATCTAAATGCAACACAGCTTAACCCGCATCTCTGTATCAGTTTAACGCCGGCTTTGCGCGATCGCCCTGCCTTGCGTAAAGGAGCATGAGATGACATAATAATCTCCAAAGGTTATTGACAAATGGCAATGATCGTGAGATTTTATCTATACTTCACTGTTTTAACCTGTTAATGCGAATGGCTGTAAGGGGTCTCAACAAAAATAGAGAATTTCCTCTAAAATTGTTAAGACTGAAAACCACTCCGAAATTTATTTGTGCGAATTCAATTCAAAACTCAAAATCCAAAACCCAAAACTCAAAACTATTTAAAAGTTACTGCCATGTCTATTATTGAAATTGCCCAAAAAACGCGCGTATCTGCTAGAAAATTGGCAGTTTTGTCCGCTGAGGCTAAAAATCAAGCTATTGAAGCTATTGCGAAAGCTTTAGAAGCTGCGGCGCCGGATATTTTGGCGGCGAATGCGGCTGACTGCAAGGCGGCTGAGGCGGATGGAATTGCCAAACCGCTGTACGATCGCCTAAAGTTGGATGAGAGCAAGTTGAAAAGTGCGATCGCTGGCGTGCGAGATGTTGCGAAACTCCCAGATCCGATCGGTGTCGTGCAAATTCACCGTGAATTGGATACAGGATTAATTCTGAAGCGCATCACCTGTCCTTTGGGCGTTTTAGGAATTATTTTTGAAGCGCGCCCAGAGGCGTTAATTCAGATAGTATCCTTGGCAATAAAATCTGGAAATGGCGTCATTCTCAAAGGTGGCAAAGAAGCTGTTCGTTCCTGCGAAATATTGACAAAAGTGATACATCAAGCATTAGCAGAAACTGCGGTTAATCCAGAAGTCGTGCAGTTGCTCACCACGCGGGAAGAAACAATCGAACTGCTCAAAATGGATGAATATGTAGATTTGATTATTCCCAGAGGTTCTAATTCCTTCGTGCGGTTCGTGCAGGAAAATACCCGAATTCCCGTGTTGGGGCACGCCGACGGCATTTGTCATTTGTACGCCGATAAAGCGGCGGATATTCAGAAAGCAGTAGAGATTTCTGTAGATGCAAAAACTCAGTATCCAGCCGCCTGCAATGCGATTGAAACTTTGTTAGTTCACAGTGCGATCGCCCCCAAATTCCTGCCCGCTGTTGCAGCAGCTTTGCAGCAGAAAAAAGTCGAACTGCGGGGAGACGAAAAAACTCGCGCCATCCTCGAAAATATTGCCGAAGCAAATGAAGCGGATTGGTCTACAGAATACAGCGATTTGATTTTGTCAATCAAAATAGTAGATTCTGTGGAAGAGGCAATTAACCATATCAATACATATGGTTCCAGACATACAGATGTCATTGTCACCGAAGACAGCGAAGTCGCCGAAACTTTTTTAAATGGAGTCGATGCGGCCGGAGTTTATCACAATTGTTCGACTCGATTTGCCGACGGTTTTCGCTACGGTTTCGGTGCAGAAGTGGGGATTAGCACCCAGCAAATGCCGCCTCGCGGGCCTGTCGGTTTAGAGGGGTTGATTACCTATAAGTATCGAGTTGTTGGGGATGGCCATGTTGCCGCGAGTTATGTGGGGAAAGATGCTAAGGAATTTACACATCGAGATTTGTAAATTCTCGATAGGCGATCAAACCAGACAATAAAAAAGCCTGTAGGGGCGGGTTTTACCAACAATATTTGATGTTCACGAACAATTTATATAAACCCGCCCCACACAGCAGATAATCCAGATTAACCTGATGTTCGATCGAATGCCAAAAATGTAGATTTGGATTTGTCGTTAGGTGGGGGCGGGTTTACTATATTGTTGGTTTCTAACATAGATGCTTGGTAAAACCCGCCCCTACGATATCCTGTAGATAATGAATCTTAACCAAAGGGTGGGGGCGGGTTTATTATATTTTTGGTTTCTAACATAGATGGTTGGTAAAACTCACGCCTACGATAGCCTGTAGCTACTGAATCTTAACCAAAGTGTCTCTTCTCCTTCATCCATCGCAAAAAAAGCGATCGCCCTGAAATTCAAACAAACTTAGCTACAATAAGCTATACTGTGCTCGGCGACTCCCCACATCGAACAATTTGCCGTGGTTTATGTCTAACTCCTCCCTCCTCACCCCAGGTTCAACTCTAGAAAAACGCTACCGCATCCTCCGCGAATTGGGCCGCGGTGGCTTCGGGCGCACTTATCTCGCCGAAGATATCAACCGCTACAACGAACATTGCGTGCTCAAAGAGTTTTCTCCGGTGGTGCACAGCCCGAAAGCCGCCGAATTGTTCGATCGCGAAGCGAGTATGCTTTACCACCTCCAACACCCGCAAATTCCCCGGTTTCGAGAACTCCTGCGAACCGATTTGGCTGGGAATCCATCTTTATTTTTAGTCCAAGATTATATCAAAGGTCAAACCTACGAAGAAATATTGATATCGCGCCAGCAGCAAGGTAAAAATTTTAGCGAAGCTGAAGTTACTCAACTGCTATTTCAGCTTTTACCAGTTTTAGAATACATCCACTCAAAAAATTTAATTCACCGCGATATTTCCCCGGATAATATTATTCAGCATGATGCTGACAAACTACCATTTTTAATTGATTTCGGTTCAGTCAAACAAATTGCAGCCAATGCCGTACTTCAGTTTAACGGACAATCGGATACGGCGATCGGCAAACAGGGTTATTCCCCAGCCGAACAAATGCGACTGGGGAAAGTTTCTGCCGCTAGCGATTTGTATGCTTTAGCCGTCACGGCTTTGGTACTGCTAAGCGGCAAAAAGCCTCAAAAATTGTACGATATCAATCATAAAACTTGGGATTGGCGATCGCACGTCAGTGTCAGCCCTAATTTAGCCACGGTATTGGATCGGATGTTATCAGAACAACCGGGCGATCGCTACCAATCCGCAAAAGCAGTCCGCGAAGCACTCAAAGATCCAAAACTCTCTCAAATTGGCAGTATAATTTCCCAAATGGTGACAATGAACTTTGTCGGCCGCCCTTTCAAAAACGCCACTCAAACTGCTACTAGCAATCATACTCCTGTTCACCAAACTCCTCAAGTTGTTAACCACAACAGCACATTCAAGTTAATTCCTTGGAAAACCCTAGGGAGTTTAAGTGTGATTTTGGTACCGGGAATTTTAGCTTTTAGTGTAGTCAAATCTGGTTTCACATTGCCCAAGTTGCCGGATTTACCTAAATTTTCTTCGCGCCAACCGCCTCCCGATACATCTTTAGAGGAAGCAGAGATAATTCGTCAAGAAAAGATTGGGAAACGACGCAAAAATCTCAACATTGAGCAAGATATATTCTATCAAAAAGTTGATGAATTATATTACAATAAATATCCTGAATTCCAAGGTCGTACCTTGACAGAAAAGCCAGAAGATGCTGAAGTTAGGCGGAAATGGTATGAAGTTGCTGAGGATTTATTGGACAAGTTGGAGAAAGGAGGACGGTTGTGAAATTTAAGATAGAATAAGAGTGATTGAACCGCAGAGGGCGCAGAGGGCGCAGAGGGAAGAGGAAGAGGGCAAAGGGCAAAAAAAGAGAGGGAAGAGAAAGAGAACTTTATCTGGTTTAATACAAATTGGTATAGAACAACGCACTTTTAGTTTATTGCAAAATGGATTCTATTCAACTTACAGGAATTCGCTGTTACGGATATACGGGCTATCTGCCGGAAGAGCAAGTTTTGGGGCAGTGGTTTGAAGTGGATGTTACTCTCTGGCTGGATTTATCGCAAGCTGGAAAAAGTGATGATATTCAACATACTCTTGATTACCGCAGCGCAATTACTCTGATTCAAAAGCTAGTCAAAGAGTCGAAGTTTTTATTAATCGAACGCCTAGCAGATACTATTGTTCAAGCGCTTTTACAACTACCGTTAGTCGAAAAAGTTAAACTACAACTCTCGAAACCTGCTGCCCCCATCCCTGATTTCGGGGGTAGAATTACTCTAGAAATTACTAGAAGTCATTAGTCCTTAGTCCTTAGTCCTTAGTCCTTAGTCCTTAGTCATCAGTCTTTAATCTGCATTAGTTTGTCGCTAATGACTGATGACTGATGACTGATGACTATTGATTAATTACCACTTCAGCAAGTTAAATTCTTCCATGTCTACTGTATTGCGGTTGCGATAAATCGCCAAAACAATTGCCAAACCCACCGCAGCTTCAGCCGCGGCTACCGTAACTACAAACACGGTAAATACTTGGCCCTTAATTTGTACGGGGTCGAGATAATTGGAGAAACCCATCAAATTGAGATTGACAGCATTCAGCATCAACTCGATCGACATCAACACGCGCACTGCATTTCTGCTGGTAATCAAACCGTAAATGCCAATACAGAAAAGTGCGGCGGCTAATAACAGGAAATACTGGAGTTGCAGTTGCATAAATTTTGCGATTTTGTCTCAATCTAAAGTTACTACAAAACTAACACTATGGTGCGCTCAGCGCACCATAATATTACTTAGATTCTGGCGAAGACACATCTCCGGCCGAAACTAATTCGCGAGGTCTTTCCGGCAAACTAAAAGCTGGTGTTTCAGATAGCTTGTTGGACAATTCATCTGGCAAGAAATCGCGGCGCGCCAAGACAATGGCTCCTACCATTGCCATTAACAAAAATACTGATGCTAACTCGAAAGGCAGCAAAAAGTCGGTGAAGAAATGTTTGGCGATTGTGACGATCGAACTTTCGGCCGGTGCTCCTGTCGTCGCGACAATAGTCCAAGGAGTAGACACCACCATCGTACCCAAAAGCGCAAACAAGCCTACGCAAACTACTGCTGTTGCTACTTGACGCACCCAAGCGTTGGGAATTGTGCGGAAATCTTCGCGCTTGTTCACCAACATAATCGCAAACAAAATCAAGACGTTAACAGCGCCCACATAAATCAATACCTGTGCTGCTGCTACAAAGTCGGCATTCAGCAACAGGTACAAGCCGGCAATGCTGGTAAATACGCCGCACAGCAAAAAGGCTGAGTAAACGATATTTGAGAACAGCACTACTCCTAGTGCTCCTGCAATCATCATTACGGACAATATTCCAAATGAAACAATTTGAACCCCTTCAGCTAGATTCACAATTTTTTATCCTCAATTATTAGTGTTCTATTGTTCGTTTTTACTCATTAGTTAGCAGTCATTAATAATTGGTTATTTCACTAATGACTGATGACTGCTGACTAATGACTAATGACTTACTTTTCGATAATTTCCTCTGGACGCAGACCGGCGCGGCGATCGGTGTAGGAAACTTCATGGGGGTCGATCGCACCTTTCGGCAAATAAGCGAATTCCCGCATCGGTGTCACCATCGGGTCATCTGTAACCTTGTAGGGCAAACGTCCCAGGGCCACGTTGTCATAATTCAATTCGTGACGTTCGTAGGCGGCTAACTCATACTCTTCTGTCATGGACAAACAATTAGTCGGACAATATTCTACGCAGTTGCCGCAGAAGATACACACTCCGAAATCGATACTGTAGTGCTTGAGTTGCTTCTTCTTAGTTTCTTTGTTAAATTCCCAATCCACTACAGGTAAGTTGATCGGACACACCCGAACGCAAACTTCGCAGGAGATGCACTTGTCAAATTCAAAGTGAATTCTGCCCCGGAAACGTTCGGAAGGAATTAATTTCTCGTAAGGATACTGCACCGTAATCGGGCGGCGTCTCATGTGGTCAAAAGTAACAGATAGCCCTTGACCGATATACTTAGCAGCTTGAAGAGTCTCTTTGGCGTATTCGCCTACTTGATTGAGGAATTTTAGCATCGTGTTCTCTCTCTGTACTTGAGTTTTTGGTAATTGCTAATTGATAATAGGTCATGAGAGTTAACAGCTACTCTAGGTTAGCTATTATCTGTTCTGTTACCTATTACGAATTAACCGCCAAAAGCAAAGGGAAAGGCAAGCTTCAAAGCTGCGGTCAACAGCAAATTAACTAAAGCAACGGGAAGTAAAAACTTCCATCCCAAATTTAGCAATTGGTCGATCCGAACTCGCGGCAGAGTCCAGCGGAGCAGAACAGCCAGAAACAAGAAAAAGTAGGCTTTCAGCATGGTCATTGTAATGCCCAGCAAGCCGGTAATTACCTGCAACCAAGGAGTCGTTTCGCTCAATCCTAGGGCATTTGTCAGGACTCCGACAGGAATCGGGGACTCCCAGCCGCCGAGGTACAAAACTGCTACTAACAGGCAAGAAAGGACGAGGTTAACGTAGGAAGCGATATAGTACAAAGCAAATTTCATGCCTGTGTACTCAGTCTGATATCCTGCTACCAATTCTTCTTCTGCTTCTGGAAGGTCAAAGGGTAAACGTTCGCATTCTGCTAGTGCTGCGATCCAGAAAATCAGGAAACCTGCTGGTTGCCGCCAGATATTCCAGCCGAGAATGCCGTAGCCGGCTTGCTGGTGTACGATGTCGATCGTACTGAGGCTGTTGGACATCATTACAACTGCCAATACTGCCAAAGCTAGGGGAATTTCGTAGCTGAGGGATTGAGCGGCGGCTCTGAGTCCTCCGAGGAGGGCGTATTTGTTGTTTGAAGCATAGCCGGACATCAGCAAGCCGATCGGCTGAATGCTAGAAAGAGCAATCCACAGAAATATTGCTGTCCCCATATCGGCGATCAGCATATGCTCTCCGAAGGGCACGATTAAGTAAGACAGAAAAACTGGAATCACCACAATTACCGGGCCTAGGGTAAATAGCAGCGCGTCAGCTTTTGCGGGTACGATGTCTTCTTTGAAGACCAACTTCAAACCATCAGCAACGGGTGCTAGCACTCCCAGAGGGCCGATGAATTCCGGGCCGATCCGCTGTTGAGCGGCGGCGGAAATTTTCCGTTCCAGCCAGACGCTAGTCAGTACCCCGAAGACGGCAGCGACAATCATCAGCAACATTGGCAGCGGTAGCCAAAGCAGTTGGGCGATGTCCGCCGGTAAGCCCAAATTCATCAGGGCTTCTACAAAACTTCCTTGTAAGTCAATTCCTGGGTTCATTTTTCCAGCTTTTGAGCGCTCAGCATATAATTTTTCACCCGTCCTTTGTAGGAGTAGGCTTAGAAATCGGGGTCTTTGTAAAGATTTTTAATGCTTTACCGCCTAATAGTATATCGCCCGACAGCCTCCAAGAACGCACAGACAGGGTGAAGTTCTAATTATATGAGCCCGCAGCGTAGCTAATGGGTTGGTAACTTATGGTTGAGGGTTGACTGTTGACTGTTGACTGTTGACTGTTGGCTGTTGACTGTTGAGTGCCCGATCGATTTTGAGTAAGAAATCAATCTGGATTTATGCACTCTCGTCTCTCAAACCTCGATCCCCCCGACTCCCTTTAATTAATTATGGGGATGCGAGGCAGGGCTGTTTCATTCTCGCTCCGGGGCAAACCCCCCGTGGTTGCCCCGATGCCTGAAACGCCCCTTCGATCGTCGGTGGGGGGGTAGGCACGGGGGCTATCCCTACAAAACCATGATTTTCCTGAGAATGAAACAGCCCTGGGATGCGAGGGGGATCTAGACTCAGCTATAAGCCAGATATAGGCCAAACAAAAGGGCCCAGAGTTAACTCTGCGCCCTTTTAATGCTTTAAAGTGCCTTTCAAATGGTTTAAACCATTGATTTTACGTCACTTATTTTATGGAACTGGGCAGAATCGAACTGCCGTCCAAAGCGGGTATTTACCTTCCGATCGTTCACAGGTTTATCCCCTCTGATCCTCGGGGCGGGAACCATCTTTATCCTAAATGGGAGGATTTTCTAGTGATTGCTTTCCTAGCTAGCCGACTAGAAACGTTTAGCTAGGGCATCCGTTGGGGGTTGTTCTGCTACCTTTAACGGAGTGAGGTGGCAGACGCTCTAAACTGGGCTTAAGAAGTTTTTAGGCTACAGCAACAGTTTTGTTTACACGAGCGAAAGGAACGATGTTGTTCGCATTTACTATTTTTTTTGAGCCGATATTAACGAGAGTAGACTCCCTCTCGACCTGCATCACGGAGCAGCTTTCGCCACCCTGTCGAAACCATTACAGCCCCTCGTGTGTTCTTTTATCATAGACAATATTTCGTGTTGCGTCAAGTCGATCTGGGATTTTCGATTTTGGATTTTCGATTTGGGCACAAAGCTGAGTCAAGAATATTTACATCTTGCGCCATTTTCTTGAACAGGCAAGATGCCTGTTCCACAAGAGTTGAGTTTTCCTGTGGGGTGGGCATCTTGCCCGCCCAGGTTTATGGACAAGGGTGAAGGGTGCAAAATGTCAGCGCTGCCTAGTTTAATGCAAATTTTCGTCCCAGACGCCGATGTAAATCCGATCGCGCTCATTGCGTTCGATCGTCCCTTCCAGCGAACCCTTCCTAAACGTAAACCGATTACTCCGGCGCTGCTGCACGTCGCCCAAGCCTTGCAAAATCTCCCGGCTAGCGCCGCCCACCATCCCGTTTAAGGCGGTTCGCACTACCAAAGCGTCCACAGACTGAGCAAAAGAACCCTCTGTTTGTACTAGCTGGCCCGAATCGCGATCGTAAATGTAGCCGAGAGTAATTCGGTTCGGCAATATTTCATAAAGTGCGGTGCGAGTATTTGGCCAATAGCCCCGCGCTTGAGAGTCAGTCGGTTCTCCCAATTCATCTAAAATCTGACTTTCCGGCGTACCAACGGCAAATCCAGGGATTGTGGGAGTCTTCTGATAACTGGTTCCCGGTTGTTCGCTGGGTGCGGGCGATCGATCTGGCGGCAACTCTTTGTCAACAAGTTTTTCTGTTGGTGTGGGTTCGACAGCCTCCGGAGAAGGCGCTGGTGTTGGCGCTGGGGCTGGTGTTGGAGTTTCAGCATCCGGCGCTGGAGTTTCAGTATCCGGCGCTGGAGTTTCACCAGCCGGCGCTGGTGTTTCAGCCGCCGGCGGCGGAGTTTCTCTGGGAGTCGGCGAGAAAGGCGTTGGTGTCGGCGCGGGAATGGGTGCGGGGTTTGAGCGCGCGTCTGGATCTGCGGGGGTCGAAGTGCGATCGTCCTGGGCTACCGGTGCGGGTTCTGAAGACGGCCGGCTGAGGAAAACCCTAGCAATCCCGACCAAACCTGCAACAATAAGTGCGATCGCCACGAACCCCAAAATCCACCAAACGTTGCGGCTGCCTTGCCCAGAAGGCACCCGTGCCGGCGCTGTTCTGGAACCCACAGGCGACTGAGGCCCGTGTCCCGGCATCACCGCCACCGTCGGCCCGGTGCTCGGCGACCCTGCACCCCCCTGCCCGTGCAGCAGCGACAGCCACTCATCCACGGTAGCAGGGCGATTTTGAGCTTCTACCGTCATCCCCCGCATCACCGCAGAGCTGACAGCCGCACTTAGCTCAGGCCGCAAGTCGCGGGGTGATGGCATCGGTTGGCTGGTACGCAAAATTGCAGCCACCGGCACCTGTGCTGTCAGTAAAGTGTAAAGCGTCGCCGCCATACCATAAACATCTGTGGCGGGCGTATATTTTCCTTGAGCGAAATACTGTTCTGGCGGCGCGTAGCCGTCGGACACCATATTAGTGTGACTTTGGGTTGCACCAGGAGTAAACTCGCGGGCAATGCCAAAGTCAATCAGCACGACTTCCTGAGTACCTTGGCGCAAAAGAATGTTTTGCGGCTTGACATCTCGGTGCAGCAAACCCTTTTGATGAACCGCCTTCAAAGCAGCGCCAATTTGAGTGATGTAGAGAATTGCAAGATTTTCTGGCAGCGGATTATTTGAACCGACTACATCGCCCAAATTCTGACCGGCTATGTAGTCCATCACCATGTAAGGCTGGCCGTCTTCGACAAAGAAATCGCTGACGCGGACAATATTCGGATGAACGCAGGAAGCCAACCGCCTCGCTTCGTCTTGAAACTTGCGATCGAACTCAGCAAAATTGGGTTGCTGCCGCAGAGATTCGTTGAGGGTTTTAATGACTACAGGCTGTCCTAAATAGCGGTGATTTGCCCTGAAAGTTATTCCAAAGCCGCCTCTTCCCAATTCTTGTTCTAGGGTGTATTTTCCACCTTGTAAAGTTTTGCCGATTAGCGCATCCATAGGTTCAGGCGATCGCGTACCAGATAATATGGCTGATTATGGCACGTATGGTGGGATCTCCTCACCAGTCCAAAGAGCGATCGATCTACCCCTGTATTAGTTAACCTGTTAGAAACACTACTCATAATGCGTCCACATCCGCAAAATTTTTACCGTATTCTCGGACTCAATCACCTCGTACACCAGACGATGCTGAATGTTGATTCGCCGTGAATATGCACCTTCCAAATCTCCCACCAATTTCTCATAGGGTGGCGGATTCTGAAACGGATTGGTTTGAATGATGTCGAGTAACTCTTGCGCTTTGTCTCGTAAATTGCTAGAAGCGAGCTTTTTGGCATCTTTCTGTGCCTGTTTGGTATATACCAGATTCCAATTCACCACTCCAACTCCCTAGCGCAATCCTCGATCGGCGTTGCCATTCCTTCCCGAATCGATTCCCGCATCCCTGGCACTGATAGAAGATACAGTGTCTCCTGCACAGATGCCCAGTCAGATTCAGATAATAACACTGCATTGCTAGTCTGTCCTGCAATCACAATAGGTTGGTGCGACTGACTCACCGAATCGATCAACTGCTGCAACTGCTTTTGGGCTTCATTGATTGGGATCATAATCTTCCACTTTTCTAAATACGCTTTTCTCGATGATGTTGGGTGGCTGTAGACACTCCCTTAATTATGAGCGATCGTTCCCCTTACTGACTTCTATCTCCATTTTATTTTAAGGGAGTGTCAAGACTTCTATTTGTTTCTGTGTGTCGGGGTGCACCTGAATATTCAATTGATCAATTTGTTCTTGCAGATAACCATCTGAAATGATTGCATCGTCCCATTCTTGCGAATAGTAAATCAAGCTCTCACCCCAAAAATCCTGAACTATATAATCTAAAACTTCCAAAGCAAATTTTAATGTCTCTGTGGAAGCTTCGCAATCAGGAGCGGCAGAACAATGGACAATGATGTTTCGCAGAGCGCCAAATTTTTGATATCTATCTAATTCCTTGATTCTATAACCCGTTGCCGCCCAAAGAACTTCAGGTAACTCTGAATATATTAAAGTTCGACCGTACTTAAAGAGTTCCTTGATACTCAATACATCCTTAGTAGTATTTGATTTAGGGTAGGACTTGAAGATTAAAAGCGGATGCTCTTCAGCAATGCGTGCCTTGATAAGTATTTCTGCTCCATGTGCTGCATGAACTACCGACAACATATGAGCAAAAGGCCTCGTCATCTCGCTAAACGTTGCATCATAAATAGCTCTCCCAAGAATATGAAGCCCAAATTCTTTCATGTGCTGTGATACTTGTTTTGTCTCAGGATTCATCTAATCTACTCCGTAACGCTAGTTAACTCACGATCGCTGATTGACATCTTGAGCCACCATCATTGCATTGATATGGGTAAAGATGCGATCTAATTCCCCAATGGCGTCGAGTTCCGCTACCTCTTCTGCCATTAGTTGATCTGCCTTTTTCTTCTCTAACAATTGTTCCATACGCTGTTGCAGCGATTCACTAAATTTGAACAACTTCCACCGATCGACTTTTTCAATGCAAATCTCATGGATTAACGAGGAGGGTTTGTTGAGAATTGAAACCATTGTAGGCTCCGAGCTTCGGGGTTTAGGTAGTGACTAGATTATAGCTTTTATTCAATCTGGCAGATTTAATGCTCCAACCGAGGACCTTCAAATTACCGCCGCAACCAGTGACTTAAACAGCCAAACGGCGTTACAGTTCAAGTCGGATGATATTCATCCCTGCTTATTTGCCATCGCCATATCTTGCCTTCTTCAGGATCGTCCACCTCTGCAATGAACTTCATTCCAACTTTTTGCAACACCCTATTCGAGACATTTTTTTCAGCTAAAGTGTGGGCGATGACTGCTTTCACCTCCTCGTGAGCAAAAGCATAATCGATCATTTCTTGTGCCACCTCAGTTGCAAATCCACGATTCCAATATTCGGAAGCAATTTCATAACCTATCTCTATAGTTCCCGACTCATCAGGTGAGCCTTTGAAACCTCCATTGCCGACAAGCACTTCATTTTTTGGATGAATAAAGAAGTAGTTGCGCCAGTCAGTTGGAGGCGGATTGGATTCGCAAGATTCGTCAGCAGGGAGGGAAAATGCTTCCGGGAAATGAGGCCAGCTATTAGGTACTATGACATTTAAAATTGCTGCAAGCTCGCTTTTATTGCGTAAGAAAGCTTCTATGTGAATCCTTTCGACGGCAAGTAGTTGAAGATTCTTAGTTTTCATCATTTTTCGAGCTTGTTTAACCAAGTATGAAATCACACTGTAGGCACTATCGAAACGCTGTTCTCGGAACCCTGGCGAGTTGGTAAGCCCCCCGACTGTCCAACAATTGATATTGATTTGGCTGCACTCCTAATTCCACAAATTTCTCTGGATATCCCAGCAACAAAATAGAGGGAGAAGTTGGGTTTTTAGATTCCTTAATGTAGTCGATCGCCCTTCTGACAGCTCGGTAGTAAGTCACCGGCTCTTGGGTATAAAAAACCAGACTGGGTTTCCAGAAACCAACCATAATAAACTCTTCCCCCGGCAGTTTTTGTTGAACCGCAACCTGCGCTAACTGTCTCAGAGGTAACTGGCGGTTGATATCGACCAATTTGTAGGCGGGAGTAAGACCAAAGATGATAAATGCTACTAACCCGATGAAGTTAGCAACCAAAATCCAGCGCTGTTGCCGCTGCCAAAGTAAAAGTCCGATCGCCACCGCTGTAATTATCCAAATCGTACCGCCTACAATCAGCAATCCCGACTGCTGAATTGCTTGGGGAAAATTGGGCATAGCCGGGTCGTCTCCGAGCCAGTTGTAGCAGTAGAAAGTTGCTCCGGCTATAATCAGTAAAAATATGACATTGAAAATGTATGTAACTAACAGCCCTCGCGGTAAAGAATTAGGTTTTTTTTCTAACTTTGCCCGCCTATTTTCTGGTTCGTTGCCTGCAATAATATCGCTCCACAGCAGCGTTACCAAAATCGCAGCGGCGGGGATTAAAGGCAATACATAACTGGGCAATTTTGTCACGGCGATCGTGAAAAAGCCAAAGATGCACCCGAACCAAAAGATGGCAAATAAACTCAACTGAGCCGATCGCGGTTGACGACGCCAGTAACTGCGCTGCCAAAAACGGGTACGGGCGATCGCCACCGGCAAATAAATCGACCAAGGTGCAAAACCAACTAGCACTACAAAAAAGTAAAAATACCAAGGCGCCGAGTGCTTGTTGACTACTCCAGTAAAACGCTGGAAATTGTGATAGCCAAAAAAGCTGTCAATATAAGTTTGACCGTTGGCTAAAATAACCAAAATGTACCAAGGCAAGGCGATCGCCAGAATAATCAAGATTCCCGACACCGGACGCATTTCGCGCCAAAGTTGCCGAAAATTTCCCAAATAAAGCCCGAAGCAGCCAACAACCAGCGCTGGCAAGACAATTCCCACAGGCCCCTTAGCCAGAATTGCTAAGGCAATTAGTACGTAAAAAGTCAGATACCACTTATTAGGAAATCGGGAAGCGGAAACAGTGGAAAATTCTGCTTGTTCTCTCTGTTCTTCTAGAGTGTAACCGAGAAAAAATGCGAATAGTGCCGAACACATACAACTAACTAATAGCATATCTGAAACGCCAGTCCGTCCCCACGCAATAGTTTGGGGATTTAAAGCTATTAGGGCAGCACCAATCCAAGGAGTAGAAAGAAAAATAGGAATACTAGGAGAGGGGGAGAGTGGGGGAGTGGGAGAGTGGGAGAACGAGGGAGAAAAGACAGTTACATTCATCCGTGTATCCGTGTCCGAATCCGTGTCGTGCCCTTCTTCCTTATTCCTGACATCCGTTAAATCCGTTACAGAATCCGTTGCCGAACTTCCTTCTTCCTTCGATTTCGAGAGGGTATAAAATCCGAGGCAAGTCAGACCGATCGCACACAAAGCCGACGGAAGACGCACGGCCCATTCGTTAACGCCCAGAGTGCGGTAAGCCACAGCCATCAGCCAGTAAATCAACGGCGGCTTGTCAAACCTCGTTTCGCCGTTGAAATAAGGAGTGATCCAATCCCCTGTCACCGTCATTTGACGGGCGGCTTCGGCAAACAACGGTTCGGTTTCGTCAACTAAACCGATGTTGCCGAGATTCCACAAGAAACCTACCCAGGCGATCGCGCACAGCCATAAAATCGATAGCAGCAAAGGTGCGATCCTCTTCGTTGGCGTAGCCCCCGTAGGGGCGGGCTTTCCTTCGGATCGCTTCGCTAACGCTAACGGGCGCTTCCTAAACTCTGACAAACTTTTAATAACTTCCTTCACGCAAACTTCCTGCGATTTTAGATTTAAAATTTTAGCTCGCATAGAGAGTCTACCGAAAGATTCGCATTCTCGAAACTCCCAAGTCGATCGCATCTGGTTAAACAGAGATGTTACACCATTCTCAACAAGGCTTTTATGAACAGGCTTTTCGGCCTGTTCCACAATAAAATTCACTCTTTGTGGAACAGGCCGAAAAGCCTGTTAAGCGAGAATGGTGCAAGATATCAGTTCAACTGAGATGTTGCACCATTCTCCCCAAGTATTTCATGGGCGGGCTCTCCTGCCCAACCCCTACTCCCCACAATAAAATTCACTCTTTGTCGAACAGGCCGAAAAGCCTGTTAAGCGAGAATGGTGCGGCGATGTGAGTTTAACCTCACATCGCCGCACCATTCTCAACAAGACCGGATCAATCGGCTTTCTCGACCAAAATCTCGGCACCTGCAGCTAAGTGTTCACGGCTGCAAAATTAATTGCCATTCTCCGGCTGTGCTGTTCCAAGCGGGCGAGGGTGTCTCCCCGGCGACGTAAGGCCCCCAGTAGTGGCGAGAACCATCCTGAGCAAAAACCACTAAAATGTCTCCCCGTTTGACTTGTAACTTGCCCTCCGGCAGCGATAGCATCAGTCCCTTGTCGCCACCTTCTCCGGGGGCAAAATCCCAGTGCGCGGGTTTGCCGTAGGATTTCTCGGCTTGCCGTTTCGACAGGAGGGCCACTCGCACTGGGTGTTCGCTGCGGTTGCTGACGCGCAGACTGCCGGCGGCTTTAGCATCTACAGGGATTGAGGAAAGCAATTCCTCCTCTGCATCTGGGGGGGTTGGTGTGGAGTCGGGTTTGGGCTCGCTGGCGGTTTCTGTAGAAGCTGTCGCGACTGGGGAAACGGGGGGTATGGGGGGGAGTGCGGTGGCTTGTGAGGGCCAATCGCTCGACTGATTTGAACCGTTGGAGATAGTGATTTCAAAACGTCCTAGAAACATTCCTGTAATTAGGACGATCGACACTCCAATTACAATCTGGTAAATTTTAAGATTCATAAATTTTAGGCTTAAAGGATAGACTGCACCGGCAATGAGTCTTAACTATTTTTAATGTAAAACCAGGGGCTGCTGTGCCACAAGATACAGTTACACTTAAATTTATTGACCGTTCTCGGCGATAAGTCGCCGATCGCTCAATACCATCTTAGATGTTAAATTTTATATTTTAGATGGCGACATACTGACCCCGGTAAGGATTTGGAGTTGGTCGGGAGGGGCCTTTGTTTACTCATCGGTATAGCTTTTCATACCAGTTGAAAAAAAGAGTGCCACTATAGGCGCGTACTCCAAACCCCAATAGTAATCAGTAATTCCCCATCTCAAATCTCAAATCTCGAATCTCAAATTGTATAACTTTTATGCAGAATACCCGAATTAACAGATTAATTGATGTTCTGGGCGATCGCTTCCGAGGCTGGCTGAGCAATCCTTGGCGGCGGATTTCCCTCCTGATAATTAGCCTGCTGTTCGGCACTTTTTTGGGGACAGCTATTTCGACGATCGCCGGACAATCTGCGGATTGGGATATTATCGCGGCCGGGCTGTTGGTGTTGTTGACGGAGTTCGTTAGCTGGCTCGTTTACGGCGGCCCGCGGCCTGTAGCCCGTTCTTTTTGGGTGGAGATGCTCAATGCTCTGAAAATTGGCGTGACTTACAATTTATTTGTGGAGGCTTTCAAACTAGGCTCTTAAAAACTTTTTGAATCGGCGCAGGTTTAGGATGAAATATTTGTCAGTTGTCGATAGTATTTGTACAAAACCCGCCCCCGCATAGAGAGTTTGTAGGATATGGATCGATCGACTGTAACCCCTGTTGAAATTTTACATCGGTGGCAAGCCGGCGATCGCCCAAAAGCTCCCGACTTCTATCACCTGGCTTTGTGGGAACTGGCGGATGATTTGCGATCCTCTTCGAGGGCTTCGCTAACGCGCGCTTTTGGCATTACTTCCGACAATGTAGCCGATGTTGTCCGCTGCAAAACCGATTTATTCTTTTCTATTCTTGACGAACTGCATACTTTCCCCCTAAAGTCAACTATTTTCCTCGAAACTTTGTGGAATCTTTGGCTGCCGCTGGCAATGCAATTATCGACTGCCCAACAAAGTTTAAAGCGTCCTTTAATTCAAGGAATTTTAGGAGGGCAAGGAACGGGAAAAACTACTTTATGCCAAGTTTTGAGGCTGATTCTGGGAAAATTGGGATATTCTACTGTCAGCCTTTCTTTAGACGATATTTATAAGACTTATGCCGATCGCCAACAACTCCAAAAAGCTGACCCGCGTTTAATTTGGCGCGGCCCCCCCGGCACTCATGATATTGACTTGGGAATCGCAGTTTTAGACAAGTTGCGCGGTTCTCAAACTCGCAATTTAGCAGCAGTTGACAATCCCAAATCTGATGCCCTAAAACCGGATATAATTAAAAATATAGTAGAAATTCCCCGGTTTGACAAATCTGCCTACGGAGGTGCGGGAGATAGAAGTCAACCCGAAATTATTTCCGGTGCGGATATTGTACTTTTTGAAGGTTGGTTTGTCGGTGTGAATCCGGTAGTTGATGCCAAATTAAGCGAGTTTTTGGCGGGGACACCGTTTCCGATTTCCACAGAGGGCGACTGTCAGTTTGCGCGCGATATGAATGCGAAGCTGCACGACTATCTGCCGCTGTGGAACCGATTAGATCGGTTGATGGTTTTGTATCCCCAAGATTATCGCATTTCTCAAGTCTGGCGCAATCAGGCGGAACAGGAAATGATGGCGGCGGGGAAGTCGGGAATGTCAGAAGCCGAAATTAATCGCTTTGTCGAATATTTCTGGAAAGCGCTGCATCCCGATTTATTTATTAAGTCGATGGTGGAGGGCGATCGAGTGGATTTGGTAATTGAAGTTTTGAGCGATCGCACTGTTGGCAAAATCAGTCGGGCGATCGACTTAAAATTAAGCGATTAGGGACACTAAAAATTAAAGATTTAAGGACACAACATTGTTGTGTCCCTACTGTATTGCAGCTTATCGTGCACTCACTTGACAATTCAGGGCTTATGCAAAAAGTGGTTTGACGCGCGAATTATAGGGGTAAGGCGCGGCTTAAGCACCCTACAATACAGAGCTTTTGCATCGAGGATGGAGAATTTCTAAATTAACTGCCGGGAGTACCAAGATCGATCGCTTTCTGCATCAAATCGTCGGTAACTTCGCCCGGTGTACCAGCAGGCGTAATTTCCTGAGCCATCGAACGAAAATCAGCGGGATTGCCGCTTGTATCTGCCGGCATTGGGATATCTTTAGGAGCGGGAATAGCAAATTTAGGTGCAGTTGCAGCGGCGGCAGCTTGGGCGCCGGCACTCGTGCGATCGATGTCACTAACGCTGAATTCTTTTGAAGCTTCGTAGTCTGCTGATACATCAACGGTCGGCAACTTTTGTTCTCCAGCTTCCGCGCTTTCAGTGATCTGCTGAGCGTCAAAGCTCTCAATGTTATTTGGTTCTGTATTGATTTGAGACATAGCCGACTCCTTGCTAGTTTTATTTAACAATTCACTGTATCAATTCTTACTTTAATTCCATGCTTTTTCATCTACCCGCAGATGTATCGTTGGCTTCTATCTTAAGGATGATTTATTCTAGGGTGGCGGCTCAACATTACACAAGTTTCCGAAAATAATGCAGCTTTAGGCAAGCTCAAAACCCATACATACTGAGCCATTCCCCGTTGTTTAATCTCAAATCTCTAATCTCAAATCTCAAATCGTATTACCTCTAGGGGATGGTGACTTGTACTTACAAATCTTGATATTTGTATATTCTGGAAGCATTTTTAAGGAATTTTGTTTATGAACTCACCCGCCGCCACCAATCCTCACTCTCTCTCCAACGACACTCAAAACATCGTTCAGACAATCAACGGGTTGGGTACAGATGAAAAACTGGCGCTGCTCTACTTTGTTTATGAAAAAATGGGAGATTCAGTTACACCAGCCGCTCCCGCCGCTGCTGACCCACAATTAGCTCCCATGCTGCTCGATGATTTTTACAAGCTTTCCCACGATCAACAACTGAATATAATGCGAGGTATTGTTAACCGCGACGACACGCCGTATTCTCACGCTTACGGAGCTTTAACTGCTAACAATCAGTTGGTGGTTTGGTATGCTTGGGCTATTGGTATGGGGGAAACAATTGTCGATATCCCCGAAGGATATGAGGCAACTGAGGCTGTCAATGGCGTGTTGGGTCAATTTGAAGGTCTTGAGTTTGAACAACAAATTTCGGTGCTGCGCGACGTAGCTAATAATATGGGCTACACCGATGTTAAACCAATTGCTACTCAGGCGGAAGTAGGGAAAACTGCTAGTCTTTAAGACATAAAAGTCTGCTGTTGCAACCTATCCTACACAAACTCTCCTCCTAGCAGAGAGGGACTCAAGAATAAAGGAATTACCCAAAACCTCTATATGTAGGGTGCGCCTCGGCGCACCCTACCGCTATAATTAGTAGGTAAAACTTTTTTTGCTCTTAGTCCTATTTATTCTTTCGTGTCTTATATCATTTCCGGTTACACTCCTTATGATGTTGACTGTTGACGGTTGACTGTTCACTGTCAACCGTCAACAGTTAACTCGAATTTACTATTCCGATGCTAACGGATTTGATATTAGAGAGGGACGAAAGTGTATGAGCAGTAAAAATCGGCAATTTTGATAAATAGAAAAAGGTTTCCAGTCAGCAAATGAGTTTTTTCGGGTAAACTTTTCGCGGGAATTCCATCCGAAATGTCGAACCTTTTTTGGGCTGACTTTCGACCGTAATTGTGCCGCCGATCATCTTGACTAAAGAAGCACAAATAGCTAGTCCTAAACCGGTGCCTGGATATTTGCGAGTTGTGGTTTGGTCGCCTTGGTGGAACTTGTCGAAAATGTGGGGAAGATCGGTTTCACAGATGCCGATTCCTGTATCCCGAACGGTGATAATTAGCCGATCGCGATTTAATTCCCGCACCTCAATATAGATGCTGCCCTCATGTGTGAATTTAACCGCGTTGGAAACGAGATTGACCAAAATTTGCCGCAGGCGCAACTTGTCATTAACTATAAACTGATGCTGCAAGCACACGCTGACGGACAATGCCACATTCTTATCGGTGGCTTGATTTCCGAATGCCAGGGCGACATCCATTACTAAATGCGCTAAATCAAATTTTTCAATTTTTAATTCTGTGCGGCCACTCTCGATTTTGGAGAGGTCGAGGATATCGTTAATCAGCAGTAGTAGATTTTTGCCGTTATGTAAAATGCGCCCCACCATTTCGGTTTGCTGGGCGGTCAGCAGTTGTTTGTGCTGGCGCAGCAGCAATTGGGAAAAGCCGATAATCGAATTCATCGGAGTTCGCAATTCGTGGGACATGATGCCCAAAAATTGCGATTTTAACTTGGCAGCTTCTAGCAGTTGCAATTTTTGCTGTTGAATGCGTCGCACCTGATTTTCCAGTTCTTCCTGCTGACGAATTAGTAGCTCGTTTTGCAAGTCTAAAAGCTGTTCCTGCTTTTTTAATTTTTCGATCGCCAGTGCGTTGTTAATTGCCATCGCCGCTTGTTTTCCCATCACCGCCAGCAGTTGCTGAGTATGCCCGTCAATCGCCATGCTGTCTTTCCCGTTGCCGATGGCGAGCACACCCAAACGCCCGCTTGGCCCTGAATCGATCGCCGCTGCACAAGCCGCCGCCGGCAGCAAGCCTTTGCGGCACTCCGACCGCCACAGTACAGACTCTCCCGTCGCAAATGCTTTCCACAGCAGCTTGTTTTGCACGTGCGGGGTTTTGCCCCCACCAAAGTTTTCCGTGCCCCCGACAGCGCTGAGTTTGAGACCGCTGCAATCGGACTCCAGAAGAGCAACTAGGCAAAATTCCGCTCCTGCGATCGCCTCCACAGTCGCGTCCGCGATGGCTTGCAACAATTCATTCCAATTACCCGCGCGCTGGCTCAATATATTTGTAAACTGCTCTATCACCTGTAACTCCCCCCCAGCCTTTATTACCGTCCGGGCTTGGCACCATTTTTCATCTTTGAAGTTAGCTTCCGAGCGCGCTTGATGGCGCCAAAACTCTGGTTCTGCTTGGGGCTCGGGTTGAGTTTGTTCGATCGGCTCCATATCTGTGTAGGTTCCCACCCACTCCAAAACTTCCTGACTGTCCGGGTTAGCAGGCCCTCCTTTTGCCACGTTCCAGCGGTAAGTGCCCTCTCGCGTCTGCAGACGAAATATAATTTCGTAGCTTGGCGGCGGGAACTTAGAACTGTGCGATCTTGCCAATAGACGAGGGCGGTCTTCTGGGTGGACGCGCGCCAGATACCCGAAACCCAAAGCTTCTGCTGCTGGTACCCCGGTGTACTCCTCCCAGCGCTGACTGAAATAAGTCGCCCAGCCGTCGGCATTTGTTTTCCAAACAATGTGAGGAATTGCCGACCACAGGCGATCGTCCTGAGTTTCGCAGTCGCCAACTTGGGGTTGGGGCGATGTTATTTCAGATACTTTGTGTAAGATTTCCGAGTCGGAAAACTCCGAGGGAAAAGACTTATTGCCGTGATACTGAGTCATAACAGGTTATATAAATAAGCGTTGGACTAGATCCCTAACACCGATTAAAGACTCGTGCTGCTAGCTTTATTGATTTTGAGGGCCCAAGTGCATCAAAATTTTTTATACTTTAAATTTATCGGGGTAGTGGTATCCTTACCTCTATCAACGGGCGGACAATGAGATAATTCAGTTAAACTATTGAAACATTGAGAGCTTACCTGTCCCGAGGAAGGCTCGTGCAGGCATCGCGGCAAAATAACTTAAAAATTAACTTGCATTCTTGGCGGCTGCATGAGTATGCTTTAAAATGATGTGCGACCTGTAAAACCCTAAATCAGGACACATTCTCAAATTTACTCAGTTTAGCTGAGTCAGTTGACGATATTTTAAAAATTTAGCGGGCTATTGGAAGAAAGATGAGTAAAATTCGCGTTGCTTTGGTAGAAGACCATGACCTGACAAGAGTCGGCATCCGCACTGCTTTACAACAGCGTGACACGATAGAAGTTGTCGGCGATGCAGCTAACGCTACAGAGGGATTGAAACTGCTTCAGTCTTCAAAACCTGACGTGGCAATTGTAGATATTGGCTTGCCGGATTTTGATGGCATTGAACTTACACAAAAGTTCAAGAAATCGGTAGCGGAGTCCGATCCCGATACCAAAATTTTGATTCTGACTTTTCAGGACAATGAAGAAGAAGTTCTGGCAGCTTTTGCCGCCGGAGCTGACTCTTACTGCATGAAAGATATTAGCTTCGATCAGTTATTAGATGTAGTAAAAGTAACTCACGAAGGTAACTCTTGGATCGATCCCGCGATCGCCCGTATCGTCCTGAAACAAGCTCGCACTCAGGAACCCGCGCCGGAAGAACCGAAGACTGAGGGCAAAAGAGTCACAATTAAGGCAGCCGAACCCGAGTTTAGTCACATCATTGAGACTTACCCTTTAACCGAGCGGGAATTAGAGGTTTTGGAACTGATCGTACAGGGTTACAGCAATGCTGCAATCGCCGAAAAGCTTTACATTACTGTCGGTACAGTCAAGACTCACGTCCGCAATATTTTGAACAAGTTGTGCGCTGATGACCGCACTCAGGCAGCCGTTCTCGCCCTGCGTTCTGGCTTGGTTGGATGAAGCGTTATCATCAGGCAAAATCAAGTTAAAAGTAGGGTGCGCTGGGCGCACCTTACCGTCACTGATTAAGGGTGTGCAGTGCACACCGACTAACTAATTGTTACCAAAAAATTAGGGTAGGCAGTGTGCACCAGCCCACGAATTGTTTATTGTTAAAAAAAGTTAAAATTAAAAGCCGGATCTATCCCAGTACAGATATTTTTTTAAATCATTTAACCAGTAAATCTACCTTAAGATAGATGTTAAAAAACTCTCCTGTTACTAATACTTATTGTTGAGCGATCCCCAGTTAGATAAATTTCGATCGCACTGCCGATATTGCGCGATTTCACTTCATAAAAGGCAGAGACAGAGGCCAGATTACGATACTTTTAGGAAGAGTTAAGCCTTAAAGAAATTATATCCGTAGAGTGATGCTGAGTTCGCTTAAATTTGCGAAATTAAAAGTATCAACTGCTACTGAAATATTTTAGAAAGAGGTATTATGGCCGCCCCAATTGAATTCAAGTTATTTGCTCCCTACAACAAAGGAGCTGCCTTGATTGGATCTTTTTCTAATTGGGAAGATATTCCGATGGAAAAGGACGAAGAAGGTTATTTCCGCACGCGAGTTGAGTTGGAGGATGGCGTTTATCAATACAAATTCCGCGTTCAGTCGAAAAGCTGGTTTCTGGAAGCAGATCAGTGGGTAGATGTGGTAGATCCCTACGCCACTGATATCGACGATCCTACTCAAAACGGCATTGTTCGGATCAAAGATGGCGATCGCATTATCGATACCTATGTTTGGAAACACGACGATAAACCGCTACCGGCCGATCGCGAATTAGTGATTTACGAAATGCACATTGCCGACTTTTCCGGTGGCGAAGATGATCCCTTCGCCCGCGGCCAGTACAAGCACGTCGTCGAAAAACTCGATTACCTAGTCGAACTCGGCATCAATGCGATCGAACTCATGCCCCTCAAAGAATACCCAGGCGACTACAGTTGGGGCTACAACCCCCGCTACTTCTTCGCTGCCGAGTCCAGCTACGGAACCACAGAAGAACTCAAAAACCTGATAGACGAGTGTCACGGGCGCGGGATTCGCGTCATCATGGACGGGATTTACAACCACTCGGAAGCGTCGAGCCCCCTCACTCAAATCGATCACGATTATTGGTATCACCACGAACCCCGCGATCCAGATAACAATTGGGGCCCGGAATTTAACTACGAATTCTATGACGAAAACCTAGGAACTTTCCCGGCGCGCAGATTTGCTGGCGATACAGTCCGCTTCTGGATTCAAGAATATCATCTCGACGGCATTCGTTTCGACGCGGCGCGACAAATTGCTAACTACGATTTCATGCACTGGGTAGTTCAAGAAGCCAAAAATGCCGCCGGCCCCAAACCTTTTTATACCGTTGCCGAATACATTCCCGACGAGCCCAGCATCACTAATCTAGACGGGCCGATGGACGGCTGCTGGCACGACAGTTTCTATCACTCCATAATTCCACAACTCTGCGGGGACAATTTTGATTTAGAACGCCTCAAAGAGGTAATCGACTGCAAGCGGCAAGGTTACTTGGGTGCGACGAATGTAGTCAATTATTTGAGCAATCACGATCACGATCGCATTTTTGCCGAATTGGGCTCGCGCGGAATTTTGGATGAAGCCGCCTTCAAGCGGGCAAAGTTGGGAACCGTGCTGTTAATGACAGCAGTTGGCGTGCCCCTAATTTGGATGGGCGAAGAATTTGGCGAATACAAAGCCAAAACCATTGAGCAATCTAAAATTGACTGGACGCTGCTAGGAAATGACCTGAATAAAGGTTTGTGGGAATACTACAAAGGCTTGATTCACCTGCGTAAAAATAACCAAGCACTTTACACAGAAAACATCGAGTTTTTCCACGAAGACCCTGACTCGAAAGTTTTTGCTTACACTCGCTGGAACGATGAAGGTTCGAGAGTTGTAGTAGTGGCGAATATGTCGGAAAATTATCTGGCAGGTTACAGCGTTCCCCACTTCCCGGCCAACGGAACTTGGCACGAATGGACGGGGAATTATGATATTGAATCTGGCGATGACAATATTATGATTGACTTGCCGGAATACGAAGCGAAAGTGTTTGTTTGGCAGTAATATCATTTCCGGTTACACCGGAATGATGTTGACTGTTGACTGTTGACTGTTGACTGTTCACTGTGAGTCAACAATCAACAGTCAACAATCACGGACGGTGCAACCAGAATCGATATTATTTCCCAGATTGATTTTCTAGGCACAATTGGGTTATAGCCGCCGCCGGTATTGGTTTGCTAAAGAAGTAACCCTGACCCATATCGCACTGATGCGAGTGCAAAAACGCCAACTGTTCTGCTGTTTCCACTCCCTCAGCAATCACCTGTAAATTCAGGCCCTGTCCCAAGGCGATCGCCAGTTTCACAATAGTAGCACCGTTGCTGCCCGTCACCAAATCTGCCACGAAGGATTTGTCTATTTTTAAATTATTGAGCGGAAAGTTTTTCAGAGACCACAGCGAAGAATAACCGGTGCCAAAATCGTCCAGAGAAATGTGAATTCCCATGTCCTGCAACTGCTGCAATACCGACACTGTAAAGCTCACATCTGTCATGGCAATGCTCTCGGTAATTTCTATTTCTAAATATTCGGGATTTAACTTGGTTTCTGATAAAATTTCAGCGATGATTTGTACCGTGTGAGGTTGCAGAAACTGGCGGGCTGATAAATTCACCGCTATCCGCATCGGCGGCAATCCCAGTAACTGCCACGCTCGATTTTGCAAGCAAGCAGTCCGCATCACCCATTCGTCAATTTGGCAGATTAATCCTGTTTCCTCAGCTAAGGGAATAAATCGATCGGGAGGAATCAAACCGCGTTCGGGATGCTCCCAGCGAATCAGAGCTTCCATGCCCACTATTTTGCCAGTCTTTAAATTTATTTGCGGTTGATAGTACAGGACAAACTCAGATTTTTTTAGAGCTTTGTAAAGATGATTTTCTAAGTTAAGATCCTCGGAGACTTTACTGCCGATCGCCTGCGTGTAAAACTGATAATTATTGCGACCTTTCTGTTTAGCTTTGTACATCGCAGCATCAGCATTTTTCAGCAAAGTTTCTGCATCTTCTCCGTCGTAAGGAGCCAAAGCAATTCCCAAGCTAGCCTTAATATAAAGTTCCAGACCCTCAAAATCAAAAGGACTGCTTAAACTCTGGATAATTAACTGGCAAATCTTAGTTGCTTCCTCCGGGGTGTTGATATTGTATAGCAGCACAGTAAATTCATCTCCGCCCCAACGAGCCATCGAATCCCCGACGCGCAAACAGTTAGTCAAACGCCGAGATACACTTTGCAGCAACAAATCGCCCACGGGATGACCGAGAGTATCGTTAACATTTTTAAATCTATCTAAATCTAGAAAGATTACTGCCAGCATTTCTCCATTTTGGTGAGCGCTAGCTAAAGCTAAAGACAGCCTTTCATTAAACAGTAATCTATTAGGTAAACCCGTTAATGGATCGTGAGAAGCTTGATGTCGGATCATCGCCTCGACGCGCCTCTGCATTGCAGCCATGTAAAGGTGAGTTCCTAAAGATTGTGCTAGCTTCTGTTCCTCGCTGGTCCACTTTTGAGCTTCGCCTGTTTTGATTTCTTTCCAAGCTGCAAAGGACTGTCGGGGACGATCGTTCCGGGCGTCCGAAATGCAACGGCCCGCCCACAAAATTTCTGTTTCTATAGGGCTGCGAAAAACTGTGAGACAGCCGATGCACTGTTGACGATATTGCAGCGGTACTGCCAAAAATGAACGAATGGAAGCTGCGACTAAATTGGCAGATACAGATTTAAGTTGAGGTTCTTTAGAAATATCGGAAATGGCGTACAAGTGCGGTACGAGAAAACTAGAAATATTGCTGTCAATTGAACTGTAATGCTGGGAATAGAGATTTTCAAAAATACCTAATTGGCTTTTATGATTAGCAGTTTGTGCTCGATCGTCTTGGTTTGCCCTCCACATAATCTGCTGCCAAAACGGGCTGAGTTCAAGGTCGATGTCCGTGGGCTGCTGGCCACAGGTATAAAGCAAAGCGGGCCGATCGCCAAACTCGGCTGCAAGGTAGAGTCGCCCTCCTGAACCACGCAAATGCTTGACAGTTTGTTCGAGAACTGCTTTCCGAATTTCGTTTAGTTCCAGAGGAGAATGCAGCAAACTGGTAATTTGGTTGATAACGGCTTCGTCGCGCGCTTGCTGTCTAGCTTGACTCAGCAGAAAAGATTGGGCGATCGCAATTGAAAGTTGATCCACAAGCAACTGCACCATTTTCAATTCTCGATCGCTAAACCGTTTCGGTTGGCTGTGATGAGACACCAACAGTCCCCAAAGGTGATTTTGATGCAAAATCGGCACCGTCAGAGAAGAACGTGCCCCCATAGCCTTCAGATATTCAGCGTGACAGGGGTCTACAGGACGATAGCTAATATCTTCAACTGCTAAAGTTTTGCCGGTTTCGGGACAATCTAACCGATTAATTGTTTGATGCTGCAATTCCACATCTACAATCACTCGCTGCCGCGCTTTGAGAAACATTTCCCGAGCACTCTGGGGAATGTCGCCTGCTGGAAAGCGCAAACCCAGCATCGAGGGCAACTTGTCGCCGTTGATGGACTCAGCAATTACCTCACCGCTACCGTCGGTCTCAAAGCGATAAACTTTTACTCGATCGCTCTCTAAAAAGCTGCGGATTTCTCGGGCAGTTGTCGTCAAAATCTCTTGGAGTTCTAAAGAGTTGCGGATGCGATTGGTAATTCGATTGAGTAAAATCTCTTGTTCTAAAGTCGATCGTGACATTTGTGTAACTTTGGTGCGGGTCATGCCTTTTGATCTCCCGGGCTGTTGACAGCATTTTTGCGAGCCACAGTCTTAACTTGCCCTGTATTATACATTACAATACTTTCGTTCCGTCTAGGGGCTTGACCCAACCCAAGAGCGCGAAACTCTGTTTCTGGGGATATTTCCACTTTTTAGACAAATTTCAGTGATAAACCGGGTTTTTCACAGCACTTACAAGGCAAGGAAAGAGCAATCAGAAAATTAGTGAGGACGAAAGTCCGATCGAGTGCGATCGGACTTTCGTCCTCACTACAAAGCAATTGCAGAGCTACAAGATAAAAGGTATAGAGAAACCGGGTTGACCAACCAGTATTCTGCCCTCTGGAGGGAGAATACTGGTTGCTCAACCCGGCTGGTAAGTATTTATACCTTAAAAGGTCTTTTTAAGCCGACTCCCAAATTCCCCGAATTCTGTCCGGCAAAAAGCCAGCTATTTCCTGAATTCGCTCCTCGGACAGCTCATCCTTCGTTGCCGAAAATACAGCGGCGATCGCAGTTTCCGGTTTTACACCCGAAGGAAGTGCGCCTTCTAGTTCCACCCTGCGTGCAAACAAATTGCCATCGATCCCCGCAGGTGCAGGCGGGCCGGTCAAAGGCTGACGTATCCGGCTCAGCAATCCCACCAGCGGATTTGTATCTTTCCAGAGGTCTGCTATTTCTTGTTGCAGGGTTTTGTCATCCGTAGGCAAAACTTCTTTGTGCAATTCAGATTCCACGTGCTCGATGGCGTCTTTTGTCATCACGTCGCGCATGACCCGGTACACTACTTCGGTAATGTCGCGGGCATCAAAAATATCCTCCATGTTACCGTTTACCATCACTTTTTCCAAAAACGGCATATCCTTTGAAGCGATAGGAACTGCCGATCCTTCCTGGTGGAGCGAGGTCGGAGGATTCGTCTCCATTTTGTGTAACAGTTTGCGACCTTTTTCTGTTAAATCAGCTTGTTGAAATGCCACTAAAGGCGGCAATAACTCAGCTCCTCCATAAGGCTCGCCACTAAAGTCCGCTTTGATAAATTCCCTTTGGTTGAGGTAGTCCAAATGACCGAGCAATTCCGCTTCGGCCACCGGGTGACCGACATATTCTTCCGCTGCATTCCTAATTTCCGACTCTCCCCTGCCGTTGCCGCTGCCAATCTTTTTGAGCAAAATGTAAGTCAGGTCGTCTCTGATTGGAATTGTCATTAAAACCTCCTAGGTTAATATCCGGTAAAGCTCATGTAAAAACTGAATTTTTTTACTGGCTTAAATTGTGATGATTACTACTTAAAAACATTGAAGTCTAAAGTAGAGTAATCAAGTATCTCTCAGCAGGTGGAAGTTATTAAAATTAAGTATCGGTGAGAATCTTCCTTTAGGTAGATCCCTGTATGGGAAGCCATGTTTAATGTGGTTAATATCCTAAAAAGCTGTCGCCACTATTCAATGCTATTAAGCGAGGATGCTTTCTTGGTAAGATTTTTCGTATTTATTGCGTATTTTTACCAATGCTGAGGCACCAAGACGGCCTCAGTTGGTAATTGGCGCTCGGAGAGGTAGAATTAAGCAGATGCTATGGGGTTAATCAACTGCGGTATTTTTGCCCGCAGCTTGCAGCCATATTGTATCGGGTTAGACCAAAAAATGGTCATGGGAGAGCTACAAATACGAGCCAATCTGTTTCAAGTGCCGCAGCGCCACTTGAAGAATGCCTCGGGGACAATTTTTTTGATCGTTTCGATCGGCATTTATGAACTACCCTCATTGGAACAATAAATTGGAATCCTCGTCTGTGATTAGCGGTCAACCCCCGGTTGAGAAGCGTCCTTTAGTGTTGGCTGTAGACGACAATCCAGACAACTTAGAACTGCTGACACAAATACTCGATTTATTCGGCTGCGAGTGCGTGGGAGCAGTTGACGGGTACGCAGCTCTTTCAGCAGCAGTCGATCGACTTCCAGACCTAATCGTACTCGACATTTGCCTGCCGGATATAGACGGTATGGAAGTAGTAAAGCGCGTCCAACAAAACCCCGAGATCAGACATATTCCGATTGTTGCTGTCACAGCACTAGCAAAACCAGAAGACCGCGCTCGAATTCTCCAAGCCGGCTGCGTGGAATACCTTTCCAAACCTTTTAACATCAAAGATTTAGAAAGTGTTATCCGTCAGCATGTCAGCTCTCAAATGGTTTTGGTTGAGTTTTAGATTTATAATTAGAATCACGAACTTGAGGTGCAGAGTCCAAAATTGCGATCGTACCAGTGCGGCCTGTCTCCAAGGTCGCATCGCGGAGCAAATCAGTGACTCCCACGCCCAAAACCTTTTCGATTAATTCTTTCAGTGGCGATTCGAGAACAGATTCTAATTGTGTCCGCACCTGCAACGCCAAATCTTGCTGACCGTTCTGAGCCAGTAATTTTTCGGGTTGAGTAAGCCCATTTTCGACAACAATTATCAATTTGTTATCCAAAAGATTGCAGAGCGCCTGACTCGTTGGATGTCCGAGTTGAGAGCGGTACAAAGCTTGAATTCCCTGCGAAAGAGTCCGTTCTAATTTCCCCCGAGTAGGTTCTAAGGTTTCCCCTGTCATATTTTTTATTAAAACCATGAGAGATAAAAAAGACTGTGAGCAGTTAACAGTTAGCAGTTAAGTTAACTGTTAATTGCTAACTGCTAACTGTTAGAAATAACCGTCGCGTTAGCCGACAGTAACTTCATTAGTTTGCACCCCAGTGGCACCCTTAACACCTTTAGCAATTGTCACCAACTTGTTGACAATTTCCTGACTGGGAACTGTACCTTTGAGAACCACCGTAGTGCCAAGTTGAGCCACATAAACAGTCTCAATATCCGCAACATCTGGATTTGCATCGAAAGCTTGAGCCACCCGTTTAGCTAAACCGCTTTGATCGTATTCTCCATTCAAGCCCATGCGTTCCGGCGGGATTGTCTGAGCGCTCGCAGCAGGTTGAGCTTGAGCTTGAGATTGAGCTACAGGTGCTTGGTAAGCAGGAGCGTCAACAGTTTCTTGATTTTCAAGTTTTTCTAAACCAAACAATCTTTTTAGCCAGCCCATAGAGTTTGTCCTCCGACAAAGTTTGTGTTAATTGACGTGTTAATTGACTTGTTAATTCACGGTTGGCAAGTCGCCCTGTAATTGTTATTCTCAATACCAGGAATTACGATCGCACTCTTGGATGCAGAAACCGAGTTTTTTTACAAAAAAGTATCGTTACAGCCATCCACCTAGGTAGAAAAACCCGGTTTGTTGAGTTGGGTGCGCCCATCCTAAATACAATTTACTGTTGTACAACTGTGCCGATCATCTGCCTGGAGACATAATTCTCCCACTCTCAGACAAATACTTGCGCTGACCATTCCGGCAAATCAAACTTAAACCCTTCTTCCCCAACTTCTACTATTTTGTTAGACATCCACTCGTGCCAAGTTCCCGCCGGAAACTTAGGAATGCAGTAATCAGATAGATAAGTATCCGAAAAATTAGCGACAACTACTGCTCGCGTTCCCTCATCGCTCCAGCGATAGTAAGCCAGCACTTTGGATTCGGGATTTTCGTGGATAAATTCAATGTTTTCGGTATAAAGTGCCGGAATTTTTTCCCGCAGCCGAATCACGTGTTTGTAGTATTCCAACAACTCATGATTTGGCTGATTTTTCAACAAAGACCATTGCAGTTTATTCGGCTGGTTGGGAGTTTGCCCAGTGGATTGTCCAAACTCTTCGCCCATCCACAGCATCGGTATTCCTACTGCTGTCACTAACAAAACCGCTCCCAATTTAGCGCGTTTAAAAGCCGCTTCTTGAGCGATATCCCGAAAGCTGGCTTCGGCCAGCAAGTGGTCACGGTCGTGACTGGCTAAATAATTGATCACATTAGTTGTGTTTTGATAGCCTTGTTGTTTGGGTTCTAGAACTTGCTTGAGCTTTTCGATATCGAAAGTCTTCCCCGCCAGATTTTCTATGGCAAAAATGCGAAAACTTTCGTGCCAGCACCCGTCCATCGGCCCGTCTGCAGCGACGAGTTCGGGAAGTTCGGGAATGTGTTCTGCTATGTTGTAAAATGGCTTGTTACCGGCGGTTTTTTTCGCTTCACGAGTTATCCAGTGCAGGAAATCTCGATTGTCCAACTGCCGCACAGCATCGTAGCGAATGCCGTCGATATGATATTCTTGAATCCAGAAATTAACGACATCGCCGATGAATTTCCAAGCGGGACGAATGCCGAGTTTTGGGTCGAAATTTTCGTAGTTAAACTCCGGGCCCCAGTAGTTAGCGGGATCTTCGGGATAGTGTTTGTCGCGGTAGTACCAATAATTGCGATCGATTAGCAATAAGGGACATTCTTCATCGCAGTGGTTATAAATCCCGTCCAGAATCACCCGAATGCCCCGTCCGTGGCACTCGTCAATCAATTGCTTCAAATCTGCGGTTGCGCCGTAACTGGACTCTACGGCAAAGAAATCGCGGACTTTGTAGCCCCAGCTATAATCGCCCGGATATTCATTAACTGGCATTAGTTCGATCGCATTTATCCCCAAATCGCACAGATAATCTAATTTCTCCCTCACATGCTGGAATTTACTGCAACTGTCGGAACCATCTGGGGCGGAAAAATCAGCAACGTGCAGTTCGTAAACGACTAATTCTTCATTTTCGGGGAGTTTTTTGTCGTCGTGCTGCCAAACATAGGTATCAATAATTCGCGCGCCTGCTTTGATGCGAACTGTACTTGTATTAGTAGTGCGGTCAATTTCAGTCGCGTAGGGGTCATTGACTTCTACCCATTCGTCCGGTTCAAAACATGGACTTTGCGACTGAACTCGGAATTTGTATTGATACTTACCGTCTTCTAACTTAATGTTAGTGCGGAAATAACCTTTGTCATCTTTTTCTAAGACAACTTCTTCCCATTGGGAAAACGAGCCGAGCAGTGTAGCTGCTTTGTTGTTGGGAGCGAAGAGTTTGAATTCAATTGCAGCGGCCATGAATACCTTGTTTTCAGAACTTATAAGTTTGATTAGTATTGATTTTTACAATTGGGTAAATCTGTCGCCATCGTTCTTAAGAGTTAAACCTCTAACTCTTATTTTGTAAGGTACTTGGGGGCGCAGCCGGAAGATTTAGTAGTGCGAACCCTAGCGATTGAGTAAGGTACACCCCTAGGCACCCGGAAACCTGATTTTAATCAAAAATGTAGTGAAAGTAACTAAAAATTATTAAGCGCTGTTTATGAACAATAGTGCGGACTGTTTTGAGTTCGTAGTCTGAAAGCCTTGATTTTCCGTTGATAGCGAACTTGCCTTAGAGCCTTGAAACCCTTATTCTACGGTTGGCTATCAAAAACTGTCCGAAGTATTGTATGAAAAGTAATTTAACTTTTGATAACTAGATAAATCGTGGTGAAAATTTAACATTTGTAACTAAAGAAACATTTTTTACGCTACAGGAATAATACCGTAGAAAGATGTCATTTTATGCGGAAAGAGCGAGGATGAGCGTGTAATTATAGGGCAAGGGAAACCCGAACCATGAATCCTTTATTCAACTGGGTTTTCCCGCGACTTTAAGCCAAGTTTGAGCCGAGAATAGCAATGATTATTTTTGCTTATGTCTTGGGATTACTTGTTTTATAGTTTGTGACGGGTAAACTTTGTAGAACCTTTCATCAGCTTTAACGACTGCTGCTACCTCAGTAATTGGTAATTGGTGAAAATCTCATTCGTCCCTGTTACCCGTTAGATATTCCGAGCAGTGGCTCTAAGGCTCTAAAAGTTTAATGTGGGATGTTGGCGAATTACCGTTACTGTAAAACTCTGGAGTGTTAAAAATGCTAAAACAAATGTGTTGGTTGCCCAGATTGGGACGCAATGGAGAAAAGATATTGCACTTACGCACCGATGCCCGTCAGGGGTGGCGGCCTTATACAGCTTTTCCGCAGTTCGCTGTATCCGACTACCGGGAACCGGGCGGTTCTAAGGGATGGGCAACATATCAGAAGCTGAGAACTCAAGGGTGGAATTTAATATCGACTGCAGAAGGGCAGCAGTCGATTTTTGGCGAACAGAAAAGTGCTTAAAAAACCCGAAACCGCAGCAATAAAAGAAGAGGAAAAATCCTCTTCTTTTTATTACTTGTGGAGAGAGCAACTGGGTTTTTAACCATCCTACTTGCTAGAATGGGTAAGGTTTGCAGTGCTCACCTTAGATAATTTTAAGATGTTTGCCAGTTGCAAGTAAATTAGGCGATCGCCGTTTCCCTGTCTGCTGTAATTGCTAGGTTATGGAGCACCGGCTGGCGAGTTCTCAAGTTAAACCGGTATCCGTGGGGGAGGATGTGCAACTTGGCGCCGCAAATCGCCAAAGCCTCATCCTTCAAAAGTCCATCTACATTGTCGTGGAGTTTTTCCGACTCGTCGATGACAGTTACAGCGCTTTCGCCAATGACTTCCAACTCGTCACCGTGGACTAAAATAGCTGTATTTTCGTCAATACCAAATCCCAACACGGCCGGTTGCAGCAAGAGTGCCGAAACTAAGCGTCCCAGACGACCTCGTTGGGCGAAATGCTGGTCGATGACAACATCGGGGAGGAAACCCATTCCAGGGCCCATTGCTACCACATCAACGCGGGGATTTGTCTCGGAGTCTCCTTCAATAATCATCATGTCTGGCATCATTGCCGCGCCGGCACTGGTGCCGCCAATGATAATCCCTTCAGAGTAGCGTTTGTGCATCGCTGCGTCGAGTTTTGTGTCTTTCAAGCAGCTAATAATCCGCGCTTGATCTCCGCCGGTAAAGAATATGCCGGTCGCTTGTTCGATCGCTTCTAAATAATCTGGATTGTTGGCATCTTCCGGTTTCTGGGTGTCAACAACTCGCACATCTTGAGCGCCAAGTCGCTCAAACACTCGGATGTAATTATCTCCTACTTCTCCCGGCAGGCTTGTTGCAGCCGTCATCACTACAATGCGGGCTTTAGTTCCTCCGGCGCAGCGCAAGAATTCCCGCAGAATTTTGCAGTCCCCCTCTTTGTCTTCCGCGCCACCAATAATTAGCAACTTCCCCTGAATTTCGTTGCTCGCCATATTATCTCCACTTTTAATTTATTAAACTTCACTAAAACACAAAATTCCTTTTTCCGAAAACCGCCAAAAGGTATATATAGATACCAAAAACCTCTCAGACTTCTACCCCTGCAGGACGCACACAGCAAGGGTGATATGGGAGTTTACTCATCCTTGATGATCGACAGACAAAACAAACTTACCCCCCCTAACAGGAGATAGGGGGGGTCAACCAATGAGCTTAAATTACAGGGCCCACGCGCGCGCGGTGATCAATCCGGTTTCTGATCCGCTTCTTCGCTAATCCTCCTCTGATTGCTCGTAGAAATCGGATTGATGAGCGTAAGTCCTCAATTAGCCCGATCGCCCGTTAGTGCGATCGCTCGATCAAATTGCTCAATATGGTACTCGCCCGTTCTAAAGGGAGGTGCCTGGGTTTGCCGTTCCAGACAATCTGATATTCGTTGCTGTTTTGACCATCGCCGTAGCCAGAAATTAGCTTCCGGTGAAAGGCTTCCTCAGCTAAGTGGTGAACTTTGTCCCTGAGAGCAGTTTGTGCGATCTTCATAATTTGCTGCCTCTTAAATTTTCTTTCACTGTCATAAACAATTATAAGTACAGAGTGTACCTCTCAAAAGTTATAGCTTTTTTTTGGGAGGGGGGAAAGAAGTAGTCATTAGTCATAAGTGCTTAGTTATCTAGCCTTAGTCATCAATACTTAGTCATCAATACTTAGTCATGAATGCTTAGTCAGATGTTGAAGGAAGAAGGAATATTTTCCCACTCTCCCCCTCTCCCATCTCCCCTACTTTCCCACTCCCCCACTCCCCCACTCCCCCCACTCTCGCAATGCTGAGGCAGAATTGGCCGGAGTATTTGTCTCAACTGAGCAGTGCAATAATATCTATGCCCGCAGGTAGTATCCCATGCACCGACTATAAAGCTAACGTAAAAAATTAGCTCAAAGGAGGTTAGAAAATGCTGCAAGAAAAAAGCACAGAAACAGCACGCATCAATGCTCGAAAAACCGATATTTTTGATGTTTTCAATTTCAAACACTATATGGGGCCAAACCCTTATTTAGACACCGCGGCTTTAGTTTTTGATTTAGCGGTGACGGGCGCGAGCGAACCTTTGCCGATCGCACATTACCAGGAAATTATTGGCGATCGCTACCCGCAACTGCTGCACGAAACTTTCTCCAACCATGCCCAACTGTTCGCTCGTACCGCCTCAGAAGTAGCAAAACTCGACATGGGTTTGCACTTCCAACACTGGAACATCAAGCCGTTTTCTCACTTTCACAGAATCAGCATAGAAGCAGTTCACGCCCGCAGCGCCAGAGCCGTAGTTTACGCTGTTTGGGATTGGTTTGAAGCCATCAATCAAAATCAAGACTTTCCCTTGGAATCACACATAGACGCGCTGCAAAATATGTTCCGGCAGTCAGTTTACGGAGGCCCGACAGTTTATTCATTAATGCGATCGGCATCTCAAAAAGGCATTCCCGTATTTTATTTGTGGGATGAAGGATTGATGCAATACGGGTACGGCAAAAAACTTGTTCGCGGCTCTGCAACTACTTTTGATTCTGACAGCCATTTAGACTCAGATTTTACCACGCGCAAAGACGATTGTAAAGCTTTTCTCGCTACATTAGGATTTCCTGTCCCCAAAGGCGATATCGTCTCCACAGAAAGCGGAGCTCTGGCAGTTGCTAAAGACATTGGCTATCCAGTTGCTGTCAAACCAGTAGTCGGTCATAAAGGAATTGGCGTCACAGCAGATGTCCGAGATGGTGAGGAATTGCAGGCCGCTTTTAAAAGAGCTGTTAAGGCAATTCCCGAAACAGAGCCGGTGCGAATAATTGTGGAAAACAGCATCAAAGGATCGGATTTTAGGATGTTGTGCGTTGATGGCAAATTTGTGTCGGCAACTGAACGCCGACCTGCTTGGGTAACAGGTGATGGCGACTCAACAATTCGCGAATTGATCCGCCGTGAAAACCGCAAATCCCAACGTTTGGATACGCCAACTTCGGCCCTGAGCAAAATTCAGTCCGACGAAGCGATGGAGATGTATCTGGCAGAACAAGGGCTGTCATTGGATAGTGTCCTAGAGCGCGATCGCATTGTGTATCTCCGCAAAGTCGCTAATCTTTCCGCAGGCGGCGTCAGCATCGACGCTACCCGCAATATTCACCCGGATAACATTGTTTTGGCTCAAGATATCGCCCTACATTTTCGGTTAGCTTGTTTGGGGGTTGATGTGGTAACAGAAACTCTCGCCAAATCTTGGAAAACAGGCAATTTTGGGATTCTCGAAATCAATGCCGCGCCGGGAATTTTTATGCACCTAAACCCGGCTGTCGGGGAGGGTGTTGATGTGCCTTCGCATATTATCGAAACTTTCTTTGACTCGGGAAAATCCGCCAGAATTCCGATTATTACTTTCAACCGAATTTCGGTGCACGATCTGCAAGAAACAATCGACCACATTCTATTGCAGCATCCCGATTGGACGATCGGTGCTGTTTGTCGTGGGGGACTTTTTGTCAACCGTTCTGAGAAAGTTTTGAATAACAATTACAATCTTAACGTGCAAAGTTTGCTGCGGAATCCCAAGCTCGATTTGTTAATTGCTGAATATCCCGGAAATATTTTGGAAGCTGAGGGAATGTTTTATCGGGGGAGCAATATGGTGGTGCTGGACAATCCGGGGGAAACAGAGATGATGTTGGTCAGAGAAAGCACGGATGATGATACTGTTGTGGTGAGGGAAGGAAATAGTATTTCTATTCGCCGCCAAGGGTTGATCGAACAGTATACTCTGGGGGATGATGAACCGTTTACACGGGTTTATTTGAAGGAAATAGGGACTGTTTTGTAAGCTATTCCACATTTAAGTTGGCTTTATAGGGCGGGTATTGAGTACCCGCCCCACCCGATAAAGGCTTTTTCTCGTTCGCGGGTGCTTCCGGGGCAGGAACTTGGGGAGCGCGCAGATTGGAGCTCGCTTCGTTACACTTAGTTACAATTGGTTTCAATTCCTCAGCCGTGGATGCACTATTGGTAAAAAACCCGGTTTCTTCCCAGGTTTCTCGTTCCCAAATCAATATTTTCGTAGAAATTCGGTTGATCGGGGTAAGTCATATTCCTGCTATCATAAGTTTTTAGACAATCTGGTTTGTGCGCTGTCGATCGTGCTATCAAGGAAATTCACAAGTCCTTAAACGAATTGCACTCCGGTGGCAGAAGGTGTGGGAATATGAATGTTGCGAGCAATTGGTTTAATTCGCTGACCGAAAGTTTACTGTCGCACCGTCGCTACATTCCAGCAGTGCTGACTCTTTGCACCGGTACGAGTTTGTCATTGGCAGCAGCAGCCGTCGTGTGGCATTCGGAAAACCAACGAATGCAAGCTGAATTTCATCAGCAAGCCGATCGCCTGAATGTGGCATTGCAGCAAAGCATCAACAAAAATTTAGAATTTCTGTACTCACTTGAAGCATTCTACAGCGCATCTACTGAAGTTACAAGACAAGATTTTAAGCAATTCACTCAACCTGCACTCGCCCGAAATACTGCTATACATTCTGTTAACTGGATTCGGCGCGTGCCGATGGCCCAAAAAGCAGCTTACGAACGGAGAATTCGAGCCGAAGGTTTTCCGGCATTTCAAATTTACGAGCGAACTCCTGACAAAAAGCAGGTCAAAGCAAAAGTGCGATCGGAATACTTTCCAATTATTTACAGAGAAGCATTAGAAGAAGATAACAAAGTGATCGGTTTTGATGTTGCCTCCAGCCCCGAGCGCAAAACAGCTTTAGAGAAATCGGTGAATACCGGGAAAATAGCGGCTTCCGCGCGGATTAGATTAGTCAGCAACAATCAACCGGGATTGCAAGTATTTCTACCAGTACCCCGCCGCACAACTTCTGCTGATAACTCGGTCAACGGCCGCCAAAACCTCATGGGAGTTATTGCGGGTCTGTTTCAGATCACCAGTATGGTCGATTCTTCTTTAGAATCGCTGAATTTAGACAAGATTAATTTTTACCTCTATGACAACTCTGCTATAGAGAAAGAACGCTTTCTGGTGCGCTACGACTCACAAGCTAAGCAGTTGATAGATAACCCAAAACACGAAAAGCCAGAGTTAACTAATTTGCGGGGAAAAATCTGTCAAAATCCTAGTGCTTGCACTCGCTTATTTAACGTAGCAGACCGCCAGTGGAAACTGTTAGTTTTGCCTGGAAAGGGGTACAACAGTATGAGGACGCATCAGGGTTCGCTGGCAATTGGCGCGATCGGGCTATTGATGACTGGCAGCTTGACGATTTACCTGTTGATGTCTCTAGAACGTACTGCAAAAGTAGAACAGCAAGTGTACGATCGTACAATTCAACTAAAACAGCGCACCGCTGAACTAGAAACAGCACTAAAAAATTTGCAGGCAGCTCAATTTAAACTAATCCAAACTGAAAAAATGTCCAGCTTGGGGCAGTTAGTGGCTGGAGTTGCCCACGAAATTAACAATCCTGTCAACTTCATCTCTGGCAACCTGATCCATACAGGTGCATATACGCGAAACTTACTGGAACTTGTGGAAATATACCAGCAGCAATATCCGAACCCAACGCCCGAAGTGCAAGCGAAACTCCAAGAGATTGATTTGGAGTTTATCAGTGAAGACTTGCCTAAAATCCTAAAATCTATGAATATGGGAGCAGAACGCATCCGCCAAATCGTCCTTTCTCTGCGGAATTTTTCACGTTTAGATGAAGCTGAAATGAAGTCTGTTGACATTCACCAAGGCATTGACAGCACCTTGATGATTTTGGATAGTCGGCTGAAACCCCAACCTGGTTTTCCGGGCATTCAAGTCATCAAAGAATACGGAAATTTGCCCTTAGTGGAGTGCTGGGCGGGACAATTGAATCAGGTATTTATGAATGTTTTGAGCAATGCCATTGATGTTTTAGATGAAGAAAAAAGTAAATTTTTACCTAATGGTAAAACTTCCTATGATTCGGCTTTTTTACCTAAGATTAGGATTCGCACTGAACTTTTAAGTTCTAATTGTGTATGCGTGCGAATCGCTGACAACGGAACGGGGATGACGGAGAATGTCAAAAAACGTTTGTTTGATCCGTTTTTTACTACCAAGCCTGTAGGCAAAGGTACTGGCTTGGGATTGTCGATCGGCTATCAAATAGTGGACAAACACCAAGGTTCGCTCAGGTGCGTATCGGCTCCGGGAGAGGGAACTGAATTCTGGATTGAGGTGCCGGTGCGACAACAGTCTAAGCAATCTGTTTCTAAGGTTTTACCTGCGGTAGGTGTCAATCGATTTTAGATTTTAGATTTTAGATTTTAGAGGCGACCCCACGGATAAATACGTTCGGCAAGTTTCATCGGATATAAGTTTTTTATTTCTTCATAGATTAATCTGGGGGCTTGTATCCTGGATGCTTTCGGTCAATTGGAATTAGCGGAACAAATCTCGCTTCTAGCGGAGTCTTTCTGGGAGCATCTCAATGAAAGCAGCCCAGCTATAAATTGGAGACAGGAGGCAGGAGATAGGAGGCCGGAGGGGGCAGGGGGCAGAAGGCAGGAGGGGGCAGGGGGCAGAAGGCAGGAGGCAGGAGGCAGGAGGAAAGAGGAAGAAGAAAGGAGGCAGAAGGAAGGAGCCAGAAGAAGTGTTTTTACAAATAGGAGATGCTCCCTAATTCCTGTTTAGAAAAGGTGAACTATCCGCACTCTACTTTGGAAAGGTGCGATGTCGCACTCTACTTTCAACGGTTAACAGTCAACTGTTAACAGTTAACAGTTAACAGTTAACAGTCAACAGTCAACTATTATAGTTATTAGCAAGCGCGTGCTAATTCCCACTGGAATACTGCCGAAAACAAATATCTGGGGTTTTAGCCGTCGTGACAATTTATAATTGTAGCGATGCCAGATTACCAATTATTAACTACGATGTCTTTACAATTTATTAGCATTCCGCCAAAAACCGATCGCAAACCTGTCGCTTTGGTTGTCGCTTTGCATGGATGGGGTGCTAATGCTCGCGATTTGACTTCCTTAGCACCCTTTTTCAATTTGCCGGATTATCAGTTTATGTTTCCCGATGCCCCCTTTCCCCATCCCCAGGTAACGAGTGGCAAAGCGTGGTATAACCTTCAAAGCAAAGACGCTCAGGGATTGGTAGAAAGCCGGCAATTGCTGAGGGAATTTTTGCTGTCTTTGGAAAGCAGCACGGGCGTGCCTTTGTCTCGCACAATTTTAGGCGGCTTTTCTCAAGGTGGAGCGATGACTCTAGATGTGGGATTGACTTTGCCCGTAGCCGGTTTAATTTGTCTGAGCGGTTATTTACACCAGATTTCGCCAGTTGCTGGGAGTGCTTTGCCACCTGTTTTAATCGTACACGGTACTCAAGATACTATTGTGCCCATTAGTGCTGCTGTGCGATCGCGCGAGAGTTTGACGGCTTGGGGAGCTGCGGTGCAGTATCGAGAATTTAACATGGGACACGAGATTCTGCCGGAAGTTATAGAGGTAATGCGAAGTTTTGTTGTAGAAACTGTGTCGAAATCTGATTAAAGGTTTAGTATATAGTATGGCGGAAGTCTCGGGCAGGGGAAAAAAATGAAAACTTTAACCAAAGCATCGCGCGATATAGCTGTACTTACTTCTCAGGACGTGGCAGAATTGGCTGTCCGTTTGGAAGTTGACGATTATACAGATCCTTTTGAGGGATTGAATGATTGGCATTTGTTGCGATCGCTTGCTTTTCAGCGGCCGGAGCTGGTTGAACCTTATCTCCACCTTCTGGATATGGAAGCCTACGACGAAGCATAGACTGAAAAATCTAGCTCAAAAATTTCGACGGAATTGAGGAAGAAGTTAGCAGCATATTTGGTTGCAGATTAAACAGATGAATTAGAGATTTGAGTCTGTTTTTATCTTAATTTCTTTCTTGATTCTTTTTTATGAAAAAATGACACCCGTTTCCAAAAAGAATGTGAATGTAGGCCAGCTCTCAACCCTGGTATTCATCAGTCATTCCCAATTTAAAATCTAAAATCTAAAATCTAAAATCTAAAATGGTATGACATGAAGGGCAGACGAATTTTAATCGGCGTTAGTGGCGGGATTGCGGCTTACAAAGTTTGCGAAGTAGTTTCAACTTTAGCGAAAGCTGGAGCGGAAGTTAAAGCTATTCTTACTGATGCGGCCGATGAGTTTGTAACGCCTTTGACTTTTGCTACTCTCTGCCGCCATCCTGCTTTTACTGACAAAGATTTTTGGCAACCAAGTCACGGGCGCCCCCTGCATATTCAACTGGGAGAATGGGCGGAAGTTTTTGTAATTGCTCCCCTGACAGCTAATACTTTGGCTAAGTTGGCGGGGGGTTTTGCTGATAATTTGCTGACTAATACTGTCTTAGCTTCTAATTGCCCAATTTTGCTGGCACCGGCGATGAATACGGATATGTGGGAACAGCCGGCGGTGCAGCGGAATTGGCGGGAAGTGTTGAGTTATCGGCGCTATCATGCTGCGAATCCGGGGGCGGGAATGCTGGCGTGCGATCGCGCGGGTGTCGGCCGGATGGCAGAACCTGATGAGATTTTGCCTCATATTGAATCGCTGTTGTATGCGAAGGGCGATCGAGATTTAGCGGGGCTTCGGGTGTTGATCAGTGCGGGAGGAACGCGGGAACACCTCGATCCGGTGCGGTTTATCGGCAATCCTTCCAGCGGCAAAATGGGCATAGCTTTGGCGCAAGCTGCACAGCACCGCGGCGCTACAGTGACGCTGGTACACAGTATAACTGGCGAATTGCCGCTGTCAGGTGTGCGGGCGATCGCAGTTGCGAGTGCAGAAGAAATGCGGCAGGCGATGCTGCAATGCTTTCACGAGGCGGATTTGACAGTGATGGCGGCGGCGGTAGCAGATGTGAAGCCGGCTGAGTACAGTAGTGAGAAATTGCCGAAGCGATCGCTCCCGAATTGTTTACCGTTGGCACCGGTAGCGGATATTGTGGCAGAGTTGGGAAAATTGAAACAGCCGCATCAAAAATTAATCGGGTTTGCAGCACAAACTGGGGATATTGTCAAGCCTGCTTTGGAGAAATTGCGGGCGAAGAAACTCGATGTAATTGCCGCAAACCCGATCGATCAAATAGGTGCTGGTTTCGGCAGCAATACCAATCAAGCAATATTAATTAATGCCGCCGGCAAGCAAGTAGAAATAGCACCTTGCAGCAAGCTAGAAATGGCTCACCGATTGTTAGATTTTGTGAGGGAAGGGTGAGGGCGATCGAACTGCGATGATATTACCAATTGCGGATTTGTCGCTGGGCGGGGCGGGTTTTTGAGATGGTAGGTTTCTAACATAAATGGTTGGTAAAACCCGCCCCTACAAATGTCTGTAGGGGCGGGTTCACCAATAATATTTAATACCCGCAAACAATTTATATAAACCCGCCCCCACACAACCAATAATCTAAATTAACCTTTACTGCGATCGAAATGAAATATTTTTCGCCTTGTGGGGGCGGGTTTTTGAGATGGTAGGTTTCTAACATAAATGGTTGGTAAAACCCGCCCCTACAAATGTCTGTAGGGGCGGGTTCACCAATAATATTTAATACCCGCAAACAATTTATATAAACCCGCCCCCACACAACCAATAATCTAGATTAACCTTTACTGCGATCGAAATAAGGGTACAATCTGCTAGAAATTAGCTGGTTCGGGCGATAATTCTGATTCCCCAAAATCAGTTGATTCCGAGTCAGCCGACAACTCAGTATCTGCGACAGTAATTTCTAGTTTAAATCCTAATGCTTCGAGCAATTCTACTAAACTGTAAATTTCCGAACCGCCGCTTTCAGTCAGCATCTTATCGAGTTTTTCGTGATGCTCTTTTGCTGACTCCGAAAGAGCATTCATCCTGATTTTAGCCTCAATCACATTTCTGATGGCATTTCTCAAAAGTGCGGGTTCAGGGTCTTTTTCTTCCAAAATAGCCCCGATGTAACCAGCAGCTTCTTCAGCCTCTTTGAGAGATTCAATTAGGTACTCGCGGTAGCTATGACTTGTCGGTGCTTTCACGTCTTTCATAATCTTTCCAGTATGCTATGGCTTGTCGAATATCTTGTTCTTGAGTGCTTTTATCTCCGGCTACCAGGATGACCACCACTGTCAACCCAACTTGTCCGAAGTAGACGCGGTAGCCCGGGCCATAATTAATTCTGAGCTCAAAAACTCCTTCTCCTACTGACTTGATATCTCCGAGATTGCCTTGTTGAACTCGGTCAAGCCTAGACTTGATTCTAACTCTGACTTTCCGATCGCGGACGGAATCAAGCCATTCGTCGAAAGGAAATTTGCCATCTGATGTACCGTAACTTGTAATTTCCCTGGGTTGTACTTCCATAATTTTATCGCACTTGCTCGGCAATTTCTATCGTAAGTGCGATGACAGTGCATTAAGTGGGCAAATAAATCATACTTAAGACAGAGGTATTCGAGCGACAAAATAGTAAACCTTGTTTGAGGAAACAAAGTTTAAATCAAACAGGGCATTGTGAATGAATTTTAAATCGATCGCAAAAACCAATCTACTATTCGGCAGCCTGATAATTAGCCTCGGATTGCAAGCACTTCCAGCAGCAGCACAAGCAGTCACCGACGCGCAAGTTTCCGCCCTTGTAGAAGCGCTGCGACAAGCCGCCCCCCCACAAGCCGCAAATGACGGAATGTACAGTCAGTGGCAAGTTTTACCGAACAATATTTCCCGCTGGGCCAAATTCTGTACCAAACAAGATTTAACACCCCAACAATTTGAGGCTGACGCGACAAAAGCCAAATCAATTGTTACCTGTATCGTGGGCGATTTGCTGCGCGACGAATACAAAGCTAGCAGCAACAATGAATTAACCGCTGTACGCCGCGCCGCTTGCTGGTGGATGACAGGGGACTCCGCAGCTTGTAAAAGTGGCGCAACTGCTACTTATGCCGATAAAGTTATCAGCGTTTACCAGAAGCAGCAACCTAAAAAGTAAAGTTGGTTCTGACGGAATTTAGATTTTTTTGACCGCAGATGGACGCAGATTAACGCAGATGAATGGCGAGGGGTTTCATTCCCCCATCGCCAATTCATCTTCTTTTAAAGTAACTGTTAGCCTAAATCCTAACGCATCCAATAACGCGATCAAAGTGTAAATTTCAGAAGCGCCACTTTCCGAAAGCATTTTATCGAGTTTCTCGTGATGTACTTTAGCTTGCTTTGAAAGATTGTTCGCCAGCAAACGTGCATCAATTACGTCTTGAATTTCCGCCCGCAGCATTTGAGAATCCGGTGATTCTGCTTCTAAAGCCACACTAAGGTAAGCCGCAGCTTCGGCGGGGTTTTTGAGAGATTCAATTAGTGCGTTGAGCCAGCTATCACTGGTTTGCGCTATCACGTTCTTCATATTCTGCCCAATACTCCTTAGCCTTGAGAATGTCTCTATCTTGAGTGCTTTTATCGCCCCCGCAGAGGAGAAGCACAATTGTTAATCCGATTTGTCCGAAGTAGACGCGGTAGCCGGGGCCCCAGTCAATTCTAAGTTCAAAAACCCCTCCTCCTACTGAGCGATAATCTCCCAGGTTGCCAAGACTTACTCGTCTTAGCCTATTGTTAATTTTAGCTCTCGTATTGCGATCGCGCAGGGAATCTATCCACTCGGCAAAAGGAACTCTGCCATCACTTATAATATAACGCCGAATTTCCCTCGGTTGTACTTCCATGATTTTTGTGAAATATACATATTAGCCTGTGCAGATCTCCATCTGATCCTGAATTATCCATTTTCTGCCTGACTTCTCATCAACTTTTGCACGCTGGCTAAAGCCCGATTTAATTCATAACTTTTTCTTTCTGAATTATCCAAAAAAGCCTGCTGTTCTTCTTCAATCATTAACACATCCTGCCGCACCAAACCATCTAATAACTTTTGAGCCGCACCGAAACAACTATCTTTGATAAACTTGCGAAACCAAACAGGCAATTTGTGCAGCCGCCAAAACGCATTTAATGAGGTAAAATGAATTAAATAAGCGCGAGTTGCTGTCTCGCTCACCGGACAAACCAAGCAGTAAATCTTAAAGTCGCTCCCCAAAGTTGAAACCCAATGCGGGTAAACATAGCTCACCTCCAGCGGTTCCGGGTGCAGTCGGCGCAAAGATTTAAAAAATAACTGAGAAATTGACCAAATTTTATCTATTTTGTAATAACTTTGGGCCTGATAGCGAGCAGTTACTTGATGCTCGTTTTCTTCTAAACTATCTAAGACTGGATTGGCCCAAGCTTGCCAATCATCGTGCAAGTGCCCGTGGTACATATCCATCAAGTTTTCAATTAAAAATGAATAGTGTGCCTGACAGTCGATGACTGAAACAGTGGCAATATAATTGAGATGTTCCCACTCTGGCACATCCAGTAAATTAGTTTTTTCGGCTTGGGTTTCGTCGCCGGGAAACAGCCAGATAAAACCGTTTTTTTCCTGGACTGGATAGGAGCGAATTTTGCAGTTAGGTAGCTTTTGATTTTCTGCTAAATAATCGACTTCGGCGCATTCTCCCCTTGCATTTAACCGCCATCCGTGGTAAGCACATTCGATTAAATCGCCTTTAACTTGACCGTGGCTGAGTTTAACTTGTCGGTGTGGACATCTATCTTCTAAAGCGTTGATTCTGCCTGCACTGTCGCGGAAAAGTACGATCGCCCGATTCCAGATTTTCGCAGCGACGGGCCCAGTTTCCACCTCGGTACTGCGGGCGATCGCATACCAGCGATCGAGATTAATGCCCAACTGGCGGATGTGAGTTTTTTGTCCCCTTGCAGATTCCGATTTTATCGCGTTGTTTTGCATTACAAATGTTCCCAAATTACGCCCATAAAACAACCCAATTTTACAAAATAACAGCCCGGAAAGCAACGACCGTAAATTTTTCTAAATCTCCGTTCTGACAAATACCTATCGCTAGCTAAATGCTTCAACCACCCAGGCGACAATCGAAATTTTAATAATCTTAAAGCATTGCGAAATCCGTAGGTGGAACAGTCGGGTCTAAAATCTCTCGCAGCACCTAATATGTAGCCTATTGTAGCAGGTGTTTCGACTTCCGAAATATTATCTAAAAAAACGATTTTTCCGTGGGGCTTTAACATTTTTTTGATTGCATCGAGGGCGGCGGGGAGGTTGGGCAGGTGGTGAAAAGTAGCAGCACTAACTATTAAATCAAATTGGCGATCGAGCGCTAATTGACTGGCATCCATTTGGATGTATTCGATATTGGGGGCTGAGCGTTTTTGACTGGCGATCGCCAGCATTTTTGTTGACAAATCGACGGCGACAACATTATCGTAATACTGGGCTAATTCAAAAGCAAGAATTCCAGAACCGCAGCCAATATCTAATGCTGCACCTTTGCTGGCCGATAGGTTGTTAGTAAAGAAATCGTTCTGGTTTTGCAACGAGGCCACGAAATCGTATTCTGTTGCAAAAGCATCAAAAGTTACAGATTTATTGCGAATTTTGCAGTTACTATTTAGCATTTATTATTGCTTTATACTCATTCAATAATATTTTAACCGCATATCCACCCCGCTTAACGCAGATATTTTTTTGGTTCGCAAGCTCTGCCTTTTCCCCTCAGCGAAACCACCCCCGCAAACCGTAACTAATCTTAAAAAAAGAATGCAACTGTAGGAAACCTCTAAACCCTTATTGGATCAGTCATTCCCATTTCTTCAAATCTAAAATCTAAAATCTAAAATCTAAAATGGTAGGGCTGGGGGCGGGTTTCACCGAGGATACCAGCCGATGATTGACGATTTATAAAGCCCGCCCCACTGCAAACCTTAGATTTTTAACACGCCTTCGGGATTCACCGTCAAGAGCGATCGCCTCTGCAAACCCTCTTGATATAAAATAGCATTAGCTGCCAACAAACCGCTGCTCACTGCCCTTTCCATTAAACCGCACGGAAACGGCATTTTCACCCAATCTCCCGCAAACAAAAGATTAGGTACAGCGCAGCAAGTCTCCGGGCGTTCCGCATAACTACCTGGCGGATAGCCAGAGAAATTCTTTTGATTTACCAATTCCCGGTGCAGCATATTTGCCTCTTTTAATTCCGGTACAATTTCGTACAATTCTTGCTCAAAAGTCGCCAGCAAAACTTCCTGATTCGGAAATTCTTTCTCCTTGTAACAATAAGCGTGCAGTTCCACAACACTACCGCCAGTTTTCTGATTCCACTCGATGAACTGATCCTGAATTCGGTGGTAAAGCGTAATGCTGTCAGTCAGTTTGTAGCCGGAAAGCGAACTGAAATTGCTGTGTTCCCACGGAAATTCGCGATCGAACCAAAAACGGCCCACCGCAAACGGATCTGCTATTTTTAAGCTCTCTATCCGGCTCTGCACCTGCGGATTTACCTCACCGCTGGCCAAACTAAACAAATGCTGCATCCCCGGAACATCTGCCGCAAAAACATAGTAATCAGCCTTCAATGTTTCCGCCAAATTTTGCGGCTGCGATTGCTTAACCGCTGCTACTAACTGTATTTCATCTGCTTTTTCATCTACTACCTTAAATCGAGGTAAATCCCGCTGAGCAGGCCCGCTCACAACTCGCCCTTCGGCATCAAAAACTGCCCCGTGACAAGGACAGTGAAATTGACCGTCGTTTTGTTTCTGAACTGTGCAGCCTTGGTGAGTGCAGCTCAGAGAAATTGCCTCTTTTCCCGACGGCGCGGCGGCAAATACGCTGTCCCCAGCGCCGAAATATTCGGTAGAGTTGCTGTCAGTTAACAGCCTGTTTCGCTTCACCCAAAAAGGTATTTTACTTTGCACGTCTCCTGACTGATAACTCAGAGAATCAATCTTGCCGTTTTCCCAGCGTATTTCACTGACTGCGACATCTGTCAATACTTTGCCGCCTTTGCTTTCAATGGCTCTGGCAATAGGCTGCACCAAACTCGTGCCCATATCTTGCCGCGTACCGTTGAATGCCAAACCCTCTGGATTTCCGAAAAAGTAAAAGTGGAAAAATTGCATTAATTCTCCCGCGCTCAATTCGTCTGGAGCGTTGAGGCTGGATTTGGCAAAAGGCAGAAAATACAAGTCATAAAGCCCGCGCGGAAATTCACCTTTTACCCAGTCGGCTACTGATATATTGTCGAGGCGAGCAAAACTTTTTTGAGTTTGAAAACCGCCGATTTCTCGAAATACTTGCCAGTGAGCGGGTTTTGTAAGATTGATTCCCCACTTGAGCCGATTGGGAGAAGATATCCCCAAGTCAACTATATTCCAGGGAAAAGCTGAATGGTTGGGACGGAAAACTTCGGGTTTGTATTTGCCGTCTCGAAACACAACGGCGTAGGATTCTAAAGATACAAAGTTATCGGTAATTTCTAGTTCTTCGACAACACTTTTGAGGTTGTAGTATTGCGGAAAAAAACCGTGGAAACCGTGTTCCATCATAAAAGTTTCGTTCCCGACTTGTATCGGCCAGCTAGCAATTTTGCCGCCGAGTTGGGGCGATTTGTCGAGCAATGTTACGGCGAAACCTCGCTGGGATAGCTCGTAAGCACAGGCGAGCCCTGCCAAGCCTGCCCCCACAACTGCAACGGTTTTGCGGTTATTCAGCATTCGCGGCAAGTCAAGAGAATCTTGCACAAAAACGGCGGGCTCTGGCTTGGAAAATCGAGAGTAGCCCAGCAGCCCGCCTGCGGCACCGACTCCGAGGAATTTGAGGGCGGTTCTTCGAGAAACTGGTTGGGATAGCGGTGAATTGGTTGATTGACTCATCAGCGGTACGCGGTAACGGGCTTTAAACACAAATACGCCATAAGGCATATATCATAGACCGAAATCAGGATATGTGAAGAAATACTAAGACACATCCCCCAATCGGATCGCGATCCTGCAACGAGTGCTTCGCTAACGCACCGTGCCAAGTTCGATCGCACACAATGTATAGCAGAAGGAAGAAGGCTTCAGTTATCTAGGAGAGAAGCAAGAATCAACAAGGAAAAAGCGATCGCCCGCATAGAGTAAAATTTTCTAAATAATTAAGTGTTTTTATTTATGTTGATCAACTCTTGGCAACCGCCGCCAATGATTCTAAAAAACTAGGAGGTTTTCGGCAAAATCTTAGGCCAAAGGCAGTCTCGACGAATTGTAATAAATAACCGCGTAGATATCCGATGCCAAACAATTAATCAGTCGAGCTTTAAGTAAGTTGGCGCGAAAAAACCTAACTATTTTAAAATAAGTAAATACAGAGAATATATCTACTCAGGTAACTCAATATATCGGCGATCGATGCAGGGTATTCCTCACTTAATACCAAGGCAAAACTCGATTCAACCTGAGAAGTGCGGATGTGCCGCAAAAATTCAAAGACGCCCGTATAGCTAATGCCGGTTAAACTCACATCTTGCACCATTCTTAAGAACGGGCTCTCCGGCCCGTTCCACAAAAGATGAATTTTTTGTGGAACAGGCCGGAAAGCCTGTTCATAAAAGGATTATTGAAAATGGTGCAACATCTCAGTTTTTTGCGTAAGTCCTGTTTATGCAAAACCCCTGCATAATTTACAAACTTTTACATAAATCGCGAATTTCTTGGCGTGGGGCCTCTGTTGCTGCTGGTATCCACACCCTACGGTAGATATTTGGGGTTGGTCTTGAATGCTATAATCGGCCGGCGATCGCCAGCACAGTCAAAATTCCCAGCCACATCCAAACTTTTGCCAACTGCTGCCACCAACGGCGCCATTAACCGCCCCAAAATCATGCACTACCAATCTCAGCAGCAACGCCAAAAACACACGACTCAGAAAAAAATTAAAAAAGCTATTTTTTACTGTTTGACAGCAATATTTTTCTGCTGGAGTACCGCGAACCTCGCTACAATTGCCCAAAACACAGACCAGGGCGGGCTTAACGGGCAAGAAATGAGAAATTTGCTCGATCGGGGAAACCTCACCGAAGCCGTAACCAGAATCGAAGAAAGCTGGGAAGAAGACTATCAAACATACTTTGAACAAGACTTTGAAACCCGTGCGAAAACGGCCGAAGCAATATCAAAAACTCTCTCCCGTCTAGCAGTTCAAACCAAGAAAAAACCAGCTTTAATTTACGCTATCCCCCGCACCGACCAACTAGAATTAATCTTAATATTACCCGATCGCCCGCCCATTCTCCGCAGTGTCCCGGAAGCCAAACAAGAGAAACTGCTCTCAGTAGTCCAAGAATTAGGTAGCGAAATCACCAACCCCGTAAAACTAAACACCACCACCTATCTAGAACCAGCCCAACAACTCTACAAATGGATAGTTGCACCCCTAGAAACTGATTTGCAAACAGCAAAAATTGAAACCTTGCTGTTCTGTGTCGGCCAAGGTTTGCGAACCGTACCCTTAGCAGCAATGCACGACGGAAAGCAATTTCTGATCCAAAAATACAGCCTCGCCCGCATCCCCGCCTTCAAACTCACAGACAGCAATTACACCGACATCAGAAACGTGCAAGTCCTAGCAATGGGAGCATCTGATTTCGCAGAAACGGCGAACAAAGAACCGCTGCCAGCAGTGCCCTTAGAACTAGGCGCGATCGCCCGACAGTGGCCCGGTCAATCCTTTCTCAACCAAGACTTCACCATAGTAAACTTGCAATCCCAGCGACTGCAACAAAAATACGGAATCATCCACCTCGCCACCCACGCCGAATTCCGCCCCGGAACCCCAAATAACTCCTACATTCAATTTTGGGACACCCAACTCGGCCTCGATCAAATGAGAGATTTAAAATGGAACAATCCGCCTCTTGAACTGTTAGTATTAAGCGCCTGTAGAACCGCCTTGGGAGACAAAGAAGCAGAACTCGGATTTGCCGGCTTAGCGCTGCAATCAGGAGCAAAATCAGCCCTCGCCAGCCTGTGGTACGTCAGCGATGCGGGGACTCTCGCCTTGATGACAGAGTTTTACCAGCAGTTAAAAATCCGCAGGCCAAACGACCCTCCAATCATTAAAGCTGAAGCTCTCAGGCAAGCACAAATTGCCGCGATCGAAGGCAAAGTGACGATCGAAGGCGGTCAACTGCGAAGTGCGCGAGGCGACACTCCCTTGCCCCCGTCCATCCCCAAACTCGACAGCAAAGATTTATCCCATCCGTATTATTGGGCAGCATTCAGCATTATCGGCAGTCCTTGGTAAGTTATATCAATTCCGGCGGCTGCGCCGGAATGATCAGCGAGGACACGGCAGTGCCGTTTCCCTACGCCAGATTTATTGTAGGGACTTAGGCACTCGCCGTATCCTGATTTCGGGTGATATTAATTCCGATGCAACCGGAATTGATATAAGTCCCGACTTAGATGCGCCTGGACTTATCGCCTATGAGGCCCGCCCAATTTCGACTAGGCTTTGCGCGACGATCGGCGAATCAGGACACTTATCACTTGTCCCGGCTGTGCGCCTCGCTGTGGCGGACTCCAATCGCCAACAGCCGCAAATCCCAGCCGATATAAGGTGTGGATGGTTTCTAACACGGCCTTGCGGGAACCTAAAACCGTGATTTGCACGACTTCTTGTTCGGATGCTGCTGAGTCGGAATTTGGACGCTCGGACAAGTTATCGTCAGGCAAGAATTCCTGTGACATAATATGGTCTCCTGGTTTTTGGTTTTTTTCTAGAAAAACCAAAAAACCCAGCCGCCCCGCACGGTAACGCAAGCAGGGCGGCTACAGAGAATGCTACGATTCTCAACTAGCCTCCATACTGGTGTACTCAGTTTGGCGGTTAGCTGTCCATTGCTGCTGGTAACAGCTTTGGGCAGTGCAACTAGATTTTCGGGCGACGCGGGCTGCTTCCTCTGCAAGCAAAGCAACCTTAATTTCACAGCGTAGCCGCTTTGGGGGGCAGCCGTCAATCGATATGAGATTTTTGATGTGAGATGCTACCAGATGTTTGGTAAGTTGATCGCTGACAGGGAGACGATCGCACTGCGCGATAATTGTACGTAATATCCGTAGGGAAACGACGTTGCCTTGTCCGGTGCAAGGCTGTACCGACGATCGCAAGGAAGACTTTACGGGAGCGCGCAAGCAGGGCTCTTGACCGAGACAGATGATAGGCTATACAACATAAAGTAATTTAATATCTGTAGCTGTCGCTCAATAAACCACCAACTTGCGATCGAGCGGGAGCCTTCAAGGGGAAACAACAATGAAAAAATTAGAATTTTTGCTACAGAAAGAGGGCGATCGCGCCTGGTTGCCCCTAGAAACCTCCGACGTGGAAATTCTAGAAGGTAAATACCGCGTGGTTGCTCGTATTCAGCACCCCAACACCGACATCGAAATTCGCGTTACCCATACCTCCTTCGACCAAGGGGCGCAGCGGAAAGTCCAAAGCCGATCGGCCCGCACCAACCCCGAAGGATTAGTCGTGATCATTCCCTACACCAGGCTCAAACCCGGACTGTGGGAACTCTCCTGCTTGCCAGATCCCAAATCAACACCACTAAAACCTTGGCAGTACGGCGTTCAGTTGGAAGTATTGCCCGCAGAATCGGAAACCTCCGAACCCCTACCGCCGATCGACCAAATCGAACCCGCCGCTTCCCCCTCAGCCCCACAAATAGCAGCACCGGTCGATCGCCCAGCCCCACAAATCGCTTCCCCGGTCGATCGCCCCGCACCAACCCAAATCCCAGCAGCCGCTGAGGCACCGCAGCAAACCAAAATCTACCAATTCCCAATTCCCCAAACCCCCGAACCAAAACCGGGCGTCCAACTCGAACTCCTCCTCGATCGAGAAACCTTCGTCACCCAACTCGGTCGCCCCTTAATCATTTCCGGCAAAATCGACATTCCCCAACACCCCCAACAAAGCAGAAAAACAGCAACTCTCATCCCCGACTCCGAAGCACTCGAACTCAAACAACTCATCGGTTCCGCACAACTGCAAATTTACCTGCGTGACCCCCAAACCTCAAAAATTCTCGCAGAAATCCAGCAGCCGATGCCAGAACAAGTTCCCCCCTGCATCTTTGCCTGCGTCACCTACATCCCAACCGAGTGCAAAAGCCGCCTAATTTTAGGAGAAGCAATTCTCAGCAGCGGCGGCGTCACCCTAGCCACCAAACTATTCACAATTACAGCCCGTTTAGAGCACCTTCTAGAGGAAATTAAAGACAATTTCATCGAAGAAAAGCATCAAGCCGAACTCTCCCCAACAGCCTCAAAACAGCCTGGAAACGCCAAAAATCTATCCTTCCTCAAGCTAGTAGAAAAATCCTTAGACCCTCCCTCCCCCGCTGAAGCCCCAAGCAAGGAAGCCCTACCCCCTCTACTGGCTTCGCGTCACACCCCAAGTGCAGGCGGCCTAGAATTGCCCGCATTCGGTAACAAACTGCCCGACAGCAGCCGATCGCAATTGCTGTCGGAAATCTCCGATTCGCCTCAAACTGCCCCAGAGTCGATCGACCCACCAACCAAAGCCTCAGACATCTCAAATCCCACTCAAACAGCCGAAATCGGAGCGATCGACCAAAAACCCGAAAACAGCCCTGAATTAAAAACAACAGCCCCAGAAACCCCGCCAGCACCCACAAAACAGGCATTTCAAACCTTAAACGTCGAAAGTCGATTTTGGTCGCGACTGAGTTCCCTAGCCAGCAACGGCGAATCCCCCGACTGGCTCAAAGCAACCACCCTGTCACCAAATCCAACAGCCGCCGCAAATAGCAGCGACGAAATTGCCGTTGTGGAAGAAGAAAGCAGCCCAACCCAGCAGCAACCCGAAACCAGCGAAACAAATTCCGATCCCAAATCCACTAGCCCAGAAGCCAGAGAATTTGTCGTTTTTGACGAGCCCCCGCAACCGAAACAAGTTGCTCAAAAAACCGCAACTGTCGCAGCAGAAGTAAATCCCCCGACTCCCTACGTTTTGCCAGAAGACGAGTTAGTACCGATGCCGATTTTGGAATTGCCGCGGGCCGAAATCATCGCGGGCCAGGCTGTAAAAGTGCAAGTGCAACTTCCCGAATTAATGCCCCGGATTTATGTGAAAGTTTGGGTGTACGATCGACAAACCTACCTGATTCTCGACGGCCCGCGCTGGATTACCGAATTTAAAGCTAACGGGTTTGGAAATGTTCGAGCAAGTGTCGAGTTAGAGATTCCCTACGGCTGCATGGAAGTCGAATTTGAGGCGATCGCCGTCGAAATGCAAACTCAGCGGGAAAGCCACAAAATAAGCGTTCACCGCCAAGTTTTACCTCCAGCCGGGCCAACTTTACCCCTCGAAGGGTAAGCCCAAATCCGCCTGCATCCCCGTTCATCCGCTGACATCTGCGGTTAAAAAATCCTACTTACTTGCCAGCCAACTGCCGAAACTTCTTCTTAAACTTATTCTTATACACGTAGATCGATCGCTGTAAATCCTCAACTTGCAGCGACATCTCGGCAGCCACACCCGTGCGGTTCCAAACATCTTCCTGACACTTGCGGCGACAAAAATTCATTGGTTCCGAGTAAACTTTCCCACTAGATAAACTTGGCTTCGGCCCGCACCAGTGAATCACAGTCGCCTGAGTACGATCGCCCGCAGGCCCGCTTGACTCAACCGGAAACCGCTTTCTCAACAAATCCTGGTCAAAATCCGGCACCAACAACTGCATATCCACATTCTGCACCCGCAGCCGCTTTTCTTGCGCCGCCCGGAAAATCATAAAGTTCAAAAACCCCATTTCTCCGTACTTAAATATCCCCGGATTTGCCGCTGTAAAATCTAAAATTTCCACGTATTCTTCCAAGCTAAAAACGCCGCGTTTAGCAAAGAAAGTACCCGTGCAGAAATAGTTCGATCGCGATTCCGACCAACGAAAATTCGGGAAATGCTTCTCAACGCCCGGAATGTCAAAGAAAAATTCCGAAACATCCGCATCCGGGTAATCGTAACAAGGCTTGTCTACAATAAAATCAAACTCTTGAAAATTAGCCAACTTAAGAACATCGCCCCAGACGATCGTATCGGCATCCAAAACCATAAAATTTGACCAAGGACTTTCCCAGAAAGCAATCATTTTAGTTTTGCCCCAACCAAAACTTCTTTTCCTGAGAACCTCTTCAGAAACAGTTGTGCGATTTATAACTCGCACCCCATAGGATTTTTCCAAAGCACTCACAGAAAAGGTACCGTCAATCAACAGACAAATCGGCACATCTCCCAGGAAATAGCGGATGCTAGCACAGCAACCCTTAGCAAACAGATAATCTTGGTCGCAGCAGGCAATAATAATACCAAAATCTTCCATAAACCCTCACTGTTTTACTAATACCAGTTATCCAAAATAATGCAAGTCTAGGCCCGTGTTTCCAACTTGTATGTCCTCAGTTATTCCCAATTCTTTAATCGACAATCGAAAAGCGAAAATGGTATAACTGGCTCACCCCCAGCGTTTGGGTTCTTTGTTCTGACAGCAGCTCTATTTTCGACTTTTGCATTTTCGCCAGCTTAGCACTAAACTCCTGCGATCGTCCGTAGGCAAAAACATCGTTAAAACCGCTAGGAATCTTGGGCATAGTTGTTCTCTCAAGCAAGTGAGCTTTCCCTGCGCCAACAGCGGGTTAAGCACCAGCAGTTGCCGTCGCACTCAAACAACAAAAAAGTTGTGTTAAAATAGCGGGAAATTAAACCCGCCGAGGGTTAGTCTCAAAAATGGCGATCGTCCTGGCAAGTCCCGACAGCAGCGGGCATCGAAAAACCAAAATTGTTCAAGCCTGAACTTTGGGTGGGATCGGGTAAATCTACCAGCCTTTAGGTCTCAGTTCCCCACTCATGGCGGGAAAATAGCCCCGGCCGGGTCGCGAGGTTTAAAGTTAGGTTAAAAAGCTTGACATTAGAGGATATAAAGCTGTATAAGGGATGCGACAAGCAGCCACAATCCTACCTATAACGGTCTGTTAAGTCTGGCGTAACCGAGGACTCTCGGCAGTTGTCAGTTAGAGGCAGATTGTGGTCGAACCCGTAGAACCATTTGTCGATCGCCCGCAGAGCAACTCAAGCAAGTCGGGCGATCAAGAGATGAAATTAGCAGGTGATGGTATAATCAACCGTAAGGTAATGTGGGCTTGACCTGAATTGATGCCTGGGCGGTATAAGGGGTGGGCCCCCTACGTTCAAGCAGAAGTAGACACGCCTACTGTGAATCAACAGTGAATCAACAGTTATGGATAGGTTCTATCTTGGCAGTTATTGTCAACAGGCAAGCAACCACAAAAATTAGCAGTTGGGAATTGCTGCTCGTCGAGTTGAATAGAGTGTGAAGGTGTGAGGAAAATGAACAGAACTTTTTGGAATTTACTGCTAGTATCCCCGGCAATTCTGGGGCTATCATCAGTCATGAGTGCCACTGCGATCGCCGCAGAAGTGACCGCAACCGCTGAAGCCAACCAGCTAGCTACAGCTCAGTCATCTAAGTCAAAAATTGCAGAAATAGTTGGAGAAATAGTTGCAGAACCAGTTGCAGCAGCCCCTGCTGCCCCAGAAAAGCTGGCTTTAAACAACAGCGTAGAAGCGGCCCAAACCCCGGTCGTTAACGAAGCAGACGCTGAAAAACTCGCCTCAATCGAACCACAAACCAGCGAAGCAGCAGCGGCAACACAGCCAACAACACTGCAAACAACAGGGAGCGACCTCGAGTTAGCAGCCCCAATCGCTCCGGTCAGCGCCCCAGCAGTGACTGAACCCCTAGCAGCAGCAGGCACAGCCGAACCCTCGCCCCAAGCATCCGACTTGGCCGAGCAAATCAGCCAGACAGAAGCCCCTGGGAAAATTGAAGTGCCAGCAGTCGCCAGCACCCCAGCTACTACCCCAGCTACTACCCCAGCTACTAAGGTAGAAATTGCTCAGACACCAGCCGCCGGAATGGGCGGCCCCATCGTCCCTGTTGCTCCCCAAGCGCTGCCTGCCCAACCGTCGGGAACCATGTCCCAGGTGACATCAGTCACTCAGCTATCCGACGTGCGGCCGACAGATTGGGCGTTCCAAGCCCTGCAATCCCTAGTCGAACGCTACAGTTGTATCGTAGGTTATCCCGACGGCACCTACCGGGGCAACCGCGCCCTGACTCGCTACGAATTTGCAGCCGGCGTCAACGCTTGCTTAGACAGCATAACCCAACTAATTGGGTCAACAGGTAACTTGGTTACCCGAGACGACTTAGCCATCCTGCAACGCCTGCAAGAAGAATTTGCAGCCGAACTCGCTACCCTGCGCGGACGAGTAGACGGTCTAGAAGCTCGCACCGCAGAACTCGAAGCCAACCAGTTCTCCACCACGACCAAATTGGCAGGAGAAGCTATTTTTGCCGTCAGCGACACCTTCGGAGATGGTGTCGGCCTTGACGACGACAAAACCTCTACCAACTTCGGCTACCGGGTGCGCTTGAACTTCAACACCAGCTTCACCGGTCGAGACTTGCTCAGAACCCGCTTGCAAGCAGTCAACACCGCCCGCTACGATAGAGCCACCGCTACCGGTACCAACATGGCTCGCTTGGCCTTTGACGGCGATGATGGCAGCCAATTCACACTAGACGAACTGTACTATCGGTTCCCGGTCGGTCGCGCTACAGTCTTTGTCGGTCCTAAAGGACTTGACCTAGATGAAATTGCAGACCAGGCTTCTACCTTTGGTAACTCTACGAGTAGCGGTTCACTTTCCAGATTTGGAGTTCGTAACCCGGCCGTATTCCGCGGCCCGCAGGGAGCAGGCGCAAGTGTAAGTTTCAACTTGGGCAGCCTCCGAGCTACCGCAGGCTATCTCGCCGGCGACGGCGATGCTCCCAACCCAGCAGACGGCAGGGGCGTTTTCGACGGTTCTTTCAGCGCTCTGGGTCAGATCGGCTTTTTTAGCAGACCGTTTGACTTGGGCTTGACTTACACTCGGAAATACAATCGGGCAGGCGATGTTAGCCTCATGGGCGGCGTCGGCAGTGCCTTGGCTAACCGGCCCTTCGATCAATCACCCACGGCATCAGATAACTTTGGCGTGCAAGTTAACTTCAAACCCAGCAGTCGCTTTCAGATTGGCGGTTGGTACGGTTATACGAAGGCTGAACAACTGCGGGGCGGCAACAATGACGCTACCATCCAGAATGGTGCTATCACTGTGGCCCTGGGAGATTTTGCCCGACAAGGCAACGTCCTCGGTTTTGTCTTCGGTGTACCGCCAAAAGTTACTGAGAGTGATGTCGCCAGAAATCGCAACACCTCTTATCACTTAGAGGGTTTCTATCGCTTCCAAGTCAATGACTTTATCTCAGTGACACCGGGCGTTTACGTGATTATGAATCCCGAACACAACAAAAACAACGACGATATCTGGGTCGGACTCCTCCGTACTACCTTTAGTTTCTAAGGTTTCCAGACATCTAGTTAAAGCTAAAAGCGGCAGGCGACTGCCGCTTTTATTTATTGGTCATCAGGCGATTTTAGATTTTAGATTTTAGATTTTAGATTGTCAACAGTCAACAGTCATGAGTCATGAGTCATTAGTCATTAGTCATTAGTCATGAGTCATTAGTCAACAGTCAACAGCCAACAGCCAACAGTCAACAGTCAACAGTCAACAGTTCACAAACTATGAATTTTGGCGACAAATTCCGAATACGGAGGTGTAGCCGTGCAGAAATGTGCTACCGCCGACGGGGCCGATTTCGCCGTTGCAGAAAAAGCCACTCAGGGGAATGTTTTTGAGGTATCGGCCAAACAGTCGGGAGTCAAAGTTCGATTCGCCGTAAAGCCCTTCACCGCGCCCCAGACAAGAGAACATCAAGGCACCGGCGCTGGATGTACCACTGTACTCGGCGGCCCGCTGATAGCGATCGAGCAGCATTTCTAGGTCTTCTGCAGAGGTGCGCGCGTCCCGCAGGTGAAATTGGATGCGCTGTCCGGGACGGACTCGATCGCCGATCGCAATTGCTCCCACTTTCGGATCTACTCCCAATAGATTGCGGATTAAAAAATCTCCCGGCTCTAATGTCAGCTTGAATTCATCGCTGACTAAGCCTACAAATAACGAGTGCTGAGCTAATTCTCGGTCTTCTTCGCTCAAAGTTTGAACTAACTCTCGCAGGGCCTCTAAGGGCGATCGCTCGATGCCCGCGCTGCCCGTATCGTCGGTTTGTTCTTCGAGTTTCAGCAAAATATTCCGCTCTCCTTCCGTCACCCGATAAGGATGCCCGATCGGCCTGCAGCCTTGAGCTACGATCGTTTCCAAAACTATATTGCCGCTCAAAGCTACCCCAACCGTCCCTTCTCGGTAAAGCTGATAGTCGCAAAACAGCGCCGCGCCCCTGCCCGCACCATCCCCCCCGGCGAGTCCCCCTACCTTCGCCGCGCCGGGATACGCATAATCTAGCCCTTGTAGCAAATCGTTAATTTTTGCGGAAAAGGGGTCTGCCAAGATGATGAACTGCGGTTCTTCCTGGGCCGGCACGCCCAAGAGATCCACCCAAGTATCCGGGGGACTATCTAAGTCCGGCAGTTCTTCTGCACCGACGTGAAAAGTTCTGACATTCACTCCCGGTAAGCGCGCCAGACTCAGGCTGACTGCGGGAGATCCCTCGACTTCTTCGGTGAGGCCGCCCCGATTCGTGCCGATGACTCCTCCCCCGCCGCAGCCCAGGATCGCGGGTACTGGCAGCAGTTCTCGGAGTAAAGGCATCAGCCGAGAATACTCGCTGGCAAAGGCAGATGAGATAAATATCAGCGCTAAATCAGCCGGGCCTTCTAGGTCGCGATCGGCTTGTTCTATAACTTCTTTGAGGGCGGATTCCAAAGAGGGACGGGTTGATAAAGCGCTGACCCATTGCATTTGGTTTTGGGTGTACATAAGGCAAACTTCTCTATAAAACTATCTCTATACATTAGGCTAACCGGAACTGGCCACTGGGGGGACGCTATTCTTGGGCGATCGATTCCCCATCGATTGCCGTTCTTGTGTTAACATAAGTTAACATGAGTGTCCCATTAATCTGTTTAGTGTTAAATGCCGTATTCAGCTAAATCTTAAAAGATAAAGCTCAATACAGTTTGACACACCAACCTCGTGTAATGTTTTCATCAAAAGTAAGGTCAGCTTGACCTACATTGATGCCTGTGCACTAGAACCCGCCTACGGGCTAGTGAAACAGGAAGTAGAGACGGCTGCTGCGATCGCAGTTATGGATGGTTTCTCTCTGGGCTGCTGCAACAGCAGCGCATCTCAAGCTATTATTAGCTGGGGTCGCCAGACAGAAACAGCAAATCCCACCCAAACTAACATCCAAAAAGAAAACCTTTCTTACTTAATAAGGTCAACGATCCAGGTCTAAAGACACGCTCGCTTCGAGCCTAAGACTTAAACCACAGTTGACCCGCCGTATACTTTAGAAGTCTACGTTTTTTGAGTTATGACACCAAGCGGCTGCTTAGCTAGTCCCTTGCTCTGTCGTTAACGGTTAAACATCTTTATTTGGGTTAAGGACGTGCCGTTAGCCGAACAAGCTCACTAAACAAAGGCCCGTGCTAACATTACCTAGAAATAGGTCGGGGACAACCATATTCTCCTACACTTTCCTACCAACAAGTTTTATGACAACAACACCCTCCGTCAACATCCAAGAGAAAATTGAAGAAGAACTAGAAAGCGCTCGTACCGTCTGTGACCTCAAGGGCGCAACTTCCGGGGAATGCGCGGCGGCGTGGGACGCAGTTGAAGAACTGCAAGCAGAAGCTTCCCACCAAAAGCAAGTCAAACCTAAGAATTCCTTTGAAAAATTTTGCGACGACAATCCTGACGCTGCTGAGTGCCGCATCTACGAGGAATAAACGAGCCATTTAGCTCTATGCCTTCCCTCCCGCGCCGAAATCTAACTTTTGGCGCGGGAGAATTTTATTTTAGAGGTTGAGCCTTGAAATAATGGCGAGATTGGCCCTCTATCCCAATACGGTTAAAATCAGGCAGCTTCTCCCCACTCCCCGAACCAAGGGGGACAATAATTTGCTGTGGCGCGCCTTGGTTAGGGGGATGGGAAGGCGAGATTTGAGGAATAAACAGTTTTAACCCAGCATATTGCCGTCTATCGTGTCTCAAGTAGCCTTCAAAGCGCGCCAAGTACCTTAGAAAATGTAGCAGTAACTAAAACATTAAGACCCTGTTCTGGTTGCTGATTTTTTAGCATTTTTGTAGTAAAATTTGTGACAAATAAGTGAGTATATTTTCCCAAAGATGTTGAGTCTTTTATTGGCAGCCACCGGGCCTTGGTTTCAACCGCTAGTCTGGATGGATTATCGGTTGTCTGTGTTATTAACAATTTCGATCCCGCTGGTAGTGCTGATTTGGGCTGTTGTGGCAAAAGCTGAGGCGATCGTCCGTTTGTCGATTATTTATTGGCGGGTGGCGAGTTTGCTGGCAATTACACTTTACCTGATGATGGCTGCGCTGCCTGTGAGCTTTGTATCGTCGGTGATTGGGAGGGCATTAATTCCTGCTAGTCTGTGGTTTTGGGAGGATTTAAACGAAGAAATTGCCGATCGACCGCAGTCGCCCCTGAAACTGGCTTTTACAGCTTGGCGGTGGGCAATTACTGTTTACAGCGGTTTGGGCGCACTAGCTCAACTTCCCTTCTTAAGCTGTGCCTTTAAATCTCAAATTGAGATAATTGACGAACCTTTTTGCCGCGTTTGGTTAGATCCACCTTGGCTGTACAAACAAATGTTTCACCCTACGGCAAACCCTCAATTTTTGGGATTGTTGGGTCTGATAGGTTTAGCAATCTATGTAATTTACTTGTCATATTTTGTGCTAATTAGACTCGGAAAACAGGGGAGGTCAGCTACCGGAAATTAAGTTTAGTTTAAGTTAGTATTTCCCTCCTAAATGGCAGCTAAAGTATTCCACAAAAAGCTCATAAATCCCAAATAAAAACCGCCGGATCTAGAACCAAATCAAACTAACAGCAGGGTGGCTGACGTGACCCGCCCAAAAACGGATACAAGCCGTGGACTCCAGTCGTGGATATCTAACAATTTTAGACTAAGGTTCAAGCTTCCAGATTCATCTGTGGAGTAAATCTAAAATCTAAAATCTAAAATCTAAAATCGACTGACAGTAATGTTATTGGGAAAGACTGTGATGGATAGCAAACAAGCCTACTTACAGTGCTTAGACAGGCTGATTTGGGCGATCGATCGCCTGGAAGCAAAAGTCGAACCAAGTGAACTCGCTCGGATTGCCGAACTCATTGTTCAGCCGATGATGGGGCCCTGGCGGTTTTTTCACACTCCCGAACATATTTTTGATGTGGGGGGAGATGAAGACGCGATCGAGGTTTTGGCAGCTTTATTTCACGATACCGTCTACCTGCAAGTCGATCGCAGCATTAACTTTAACGTCAGCTACTACATCACTCCTGTTGCAAAAGAGGTTAACCAACAACTACAAATTCGAGATCAATCTGAACTGCCAGCGGATGCTATCTTCGAGATGGTAATGCTGGTATTCAATTTTGAACCGGGCGAAGTCCTCAATCCTTTCGCCGGACAAAACGAATTTCTCAGCGCTGTGGTAGCAGCAAAATCTCTAGAACCATTTCTCAAACGCGAGCAATTGCTTCAAATTGCAGGCTGCATTGAAGCAACCATTCCTTTTCGCCTCGCCGATTCGGGAGTAACGGTAAGCCAGCGCCTTTATGAGCGCTTGCAAGCAATAAATAGCCTGTTTAACCTCAGTTTAACGGACGAGGAAATACGGGAAACGGTCAAAAAAGCTGTGCGAATCTCTAACCGGGATGTGATGAGTTTTGCTCACCATAGTTCAGCCCATTTTTTGGCAAATACCTGGAATTTACTGCCGGAAACCAATCACAATCTCATCTGCTGGGGTTTTTACACGGTTCGCGACTACCGAGTTGCTTTGGTGAAGATGGAAGGTTTTCTGAATTATCTCAAGCCAGAAATAATTTTCCGACAGTTTGAGGGATATCCAGACGATCGCACCTATCAGCGGTGGGAAACTACTGCTAAGTACAATCTCGAAATTGCGAAGCTTTATTTGGGGTGCAAACTGTCTGCCCTAGCCCTGCTAGAAGCTCTTTCTTCGGATTTGGGGATTGAGGTTTCTCTGGCGATGATGATGGGAGGAATTCCGGCTCAAGTTCCTAACTGCGTGCGCCTGGAAAGCTTTTTTCCAGAAATAGAGAAACCTTATAAACCTAAAATTAGTTTAGAAGCGGAAGTATTGAATTTATTAGAAAATGGGCGGGCTAAAAGCACTTCTAATACCGATTTGGAGAGTTCGCCCCTGACAACGTTTGTGGTAAAAATTGTTGGCTTTGACGAAATGCGCTATCAGTGCGATCGAGCTAAGGAATTTTTTCGAGAAAATCTCAACGCCGACGAGTTTATTTCCGACTTTAACCCGATAGTTACAGAAATTGTCATTGATTCAATTCTCAAGTTGTTTGACAGCCGGAAGTCTACTATCTACCGATACTACGATATCACTTCTAAGTTAAAGTCGCAACCCCAAACCAATTTTCCCGATCGCCCTTTTCGCTCAAATGGTTAACTAGCTTTAAATACAGTATTTTTTCCTCCTCTATAGAAAAGACCCTTACTCAGCTTATACAACAGTGGAGCGATTACACCGTGACAGGATTGATTGCCTAGCTTTCCCTACGTCAATCTGCCTATCCGTCCCGACACCAACAGCCCTACAGGTATGGTGTGGGGCTTGCGGCAAAGATGCTAAAAGTTAATAAAAAATGGAAATTCGCTGCTGTTTGCCTTTGACAATTAATTTGTACAAAACGGATTTGATAGCTGCCTGTCACTCATCTGAGCTACCTCAAATAAGCGTCACTATAAAAAGCGACTGTTAAAGCACTTCCCCCCACAGCTACAACTGGGGAATAGCAAGTTCAAACGACTTGCAAACCACTAATCCCCAATCAAACCATGCAAACCACAAATTCAATTTACGCTCAATTACCTCTTTGCTCTTCACTGCCCACACTGAAACGAAATAATAGCACCACTGCCAATCAAAACGTCCGCTATCTCCAACAATCCTTAGTTGAAAACGGATATCCCGTCGCAACTGATGGATTCTTCGGCCCAAAAACCGAACAAGCAGTCATCAGATTTCAAAAGGAAAATCAGATTGGTGTTGATGGCATTGTCGGCCCTCAAACTTGGAGTCTATTAGGCGCTTGTTATACAGGTGAACCTGGATGTTAAATCCAAGTTAACTAATCCTAGGCGCACGGGTAGCAAGAAACTGGGTTTTTTCACAGCAATACTTCCTTTACGCCCCCAGAAACGCTAAAAAATCTGGTGGTTGAGCGAAGCTCAAACCTTGTTTGTGCCCGTCAAAAGTGCATCCAGGACTATTAATTAACATCTTTCCCGCACTTCTCTGCTTTCAAACCACTTGCAAACAACCAATGGAGAATCAAACCATGCAAACCACAAACGCCATTCGCACTGAATTACCTTCCTGCCGTTATTTTCCCCTACTCAAACGCAACGATGGTGTCACCCAAAATGAGGACGTTCGCTACCTTCAGCGACTCTTGAACACCAAGGGATTTTCTTTAAATACTGATGGAGGATTCGGCCCGAAAACCGAACAAGCAGTCATCAATTTTCAAAAGCAACAACAAATCGTTGCTGATGGCATTGTCGGCCCTAAAACTTGGAATAAATTGGGAGTTTGTACAACTATATTTTAAAGTTTGTGCAAGCATCTTTTAAAGAGAGTAGGGCGTGCAGTGTGCGCCCTATTTCTCCGTCGAAGTTTCCACGCCGGACCACCCCTCCGGGGCTCCGTACATTCGATACTTGCGAGCTCGTTTGAAATACAGCATTGCTACCCGATCGTCTGGATTGATTTGTAAAATATTCTGAAATACTTTTTGGGCGGCAACAAATTTTTGCTCGTAGTAAAAATTGAGAGCTTCTTGAAAAACTTCCGCAGTTTGCTGCTTGAGTACAATGCTCTGCTCTGGTTCTGTATCGTAAATTTCAAACACCGACACAGCATTTGTCTTTCCTTTCACCGTTACTCGATCGACAAATCTGTACTTATATTTTTCTGGATCGTCTAGGCGATCGATAATTGCACCGCTAACTAGAATGCCCGCGCCGTAAACCTTTGTCAATCCTTCCAAACGAGACGCGAGATTCACTGCATCAGCAATCACCGTACTTTCCATCCGTTCTCGCTCGCCAATCGTACCCAACATCAAATTGCCCGCGTGCAAACCAACGCCGATCGCGATCGGAAACAAGCCATTTTTTTCTCGCTGCTGGTTGTAGATATTCACTTCTTTCTGCATATCAATTGCTGCTCGTACACCATCATCAGGAGATGTAGGAAACAGTGCCATGACTGCATCACCAATGTATTTGTCAATAAACCCGTTGTTTTTCCTGATTGCAGGGCTAACCTTTCCCAAATAAGTATTAATAAATGCAAAATTTTCAGGCGGTGTCATATTTTCGGAAAGCGCCGTAAACGAGCGAATATCCGCAAACAGCACTGTCATATCTCTTTCCTGATTGTCGCCTAATTTTACTTCAATAATACTCGGCTTTTCCAGCAAGTTTAGAAAATCGTGTGGCACAAACCTGCCGTAGGCTGCATTCAGTTTGGCTAGGCGAATTTGCGTGTTAATTCTCGCCAACAATTCCTTTTTTATAAAAGGTTTAGTTACATAATCATTTGCTTCTAAGTTAAAAGCTTCTACCAAGTCAGTAGTTTGATTTTTAGCCGTCAGCATCAGAATCGGCATTTCTAAAGGCGAGTATTTTTTGCGAACTTCTCGACACACTTCATAACCCGTCATCTGCGGCATCATTACATCGAGTAAAATTAAGTCTGGCTTAAATCCTGATTCCATCAGGTTTAAAGCTTCTAAGCCGTTGCTCGCTTGAGTAATCTTGTAGTTTTCTACAGAAAGACTGTTGATGATGACATGAATATTAATCGGCTCATCATCAACTACCAAAATTTTTAATTTTTCACTTTCTAGCAAGTCGCTATTGTCTGATAGCTGAGAATTTATTATAGAGGATTTGCCCGCAAATGCAGGATTAATTAAAATGGGAGAACCCTCGGTTAAACGCGGATGTATGCTACTAAATTCCGGCTGACTCTCAGATACGGGCAAAGTAAAGGTGAATTGGGAACCGACGCCAACAGTTGAAGATACCGAAATTTTACCTCCGTGCAATTCCACTAATTGCTTGGCAACAGTTAACCCTAAACCAGTGCCGCCATATTCTCTAGCAGTGGAACCGTCAGCTTGTTCAAAGGATTCAAAAATTCGCTCTAATTTATCTTCGGGGATGCCAATACCGGTGTCAGATACATTAATGGCTAATTGGGAATTAAGGGGTGATTGTGCGTTGCCCGTTACTAATTCTGCGGAAATTTCTACTCGACCACTTTCGGTAAATTTAATCGCATTGCCGATTAAGTTGTAAAGTATTTGCTGCAAGCGATTCTCGTCGGCTGCTATTGGCGGCAATTCAGGAGCAACTGAGTTAATCAACTGCAAGTTTTTTTTGCCTACTAATGGCTGAGACAAAGTGATAATTACAGAGACTATTTCTCGAATCCCGACGGACTTAATTTGTAGTTCTATTGTTTTGTGTTTGAGCTGCGAAAAATCCAGAAGATCGTTAATTAAAGAAGACAATCTTTTGCCAGATGATGAAATCAAAGCTAAGTTAAAATTTGTGGATTCTGGCAGTTGTCCGGTAGCACCGTCTATTAAAGATTCTGCAATCCCAATAATGCCGTTGAGGGGAGTGCGGAGTTCGTGGGAAGTATTGGCTAAGAATTCGTCTTTCAGTTTGTCGAGTCGCTGCAATTCGGTATTTTTAGTTTCTAAGGCAGTAAAAGATGTTTGCAGTTGTGCTGCCATGCTGTTAAAAGCAGCGGCAAGTACGCCCAACTCGTCGGAGCGATCGAGCTTTACAGTTTGGTCAAATTCTCCTTCAGATAAAGCTATTGCTGCATTTTTTAATTTTATAAGAGGTTTGATAATCCAGCGAGAAGTGAGAATTCCTAACACACTTGCCATGCCCAAAGCTGCCAAACATAGCAACACTGTAGTTCGGTTGCCGGCATGGATTTGTTGCATAAAGTCGGCTTCTGGAACGACGACGACAATCAACAAATCTAAACCCTTGTCATCTTGGAATGGCAGGACTTTTAAAAATTGCTGCTTCCCGTTTATCTCAAAATTGAGTTGTTCCGATTTGGTAATTTGGTGCAAGTTTTGAAAGTGATTTTCTAAATATTTAGCTGTAGTTTGCGTTACTGCATCGCTGCTTTCTGTAACTTTAAACAGTTCTTTTTGACCGTTTTGGGTGCGGAAAGGTTTTTCGGGTGTGGAAGTTGCCAGCAGCGTGCCGTTCCTTTCAATAATAAAAGTTTGACCGGATTTACCTATTTTGAGGCTGTTTAAAAATTGACCGATACTGTCGAGACGCAACGCAGCAATTAATACTCCTTCTAGCTGTTTCTGGCTGTTGTAAACTGGTTGCAGCGCGCTGAGAATCAATGTGGGTTCTAGGAAGGATATATAAACTGAACTCCAAGTTGGTTTGATTGCTAGAGCAGCATAGGCGTAGGAAGGGTGCTGCCGGATGTCGAAGTTTTTGACCGAGGCGGCTACTGTGGTGCGATCGCCCCTATCATTAGTATTGTAAGAATAAAAATCAAAATTTGTAGATGGGCCCGATGCGTTAATCAATAAAGTGCCGTTAGACATCTTTTCGCCAGTGCGATATTCTCCATCTGAATTAGCGATCGATGTAAAATTGATATAAGGATATAATTGCACTTGCCGCCACAGATATTTTTCCCAAGCTGACAAGTCTTTCATGTTCACAAAACCCAGTTTCACTGCATCCAGCTTGCTTTGATTGATTTGGTGCGGAGTTTCCAGATAAGTTCTCAAATTTTGCTCAATGCGATTGCTCACCTCCCCCATCAATTGAGCCGCAAGGTCATTCACTGCTCTTTGAGAGTTCCTAAATGATAAATATCCCACAATACCCACCGCTGCAAATACTTGCAAGACAAACGGAACTATGAGTACGGTTCGCAGGGTAACTTTTCTTGAAAGTTTAGCAGTTAAACGGTTGAGAGAAAGATTTGACATAGCAGTAATTTAGCTTAAAATTATTAGTTTATGTTCGGTTCAAAGCTCCACCAGTCTTAATAGTTGTAAACACTTTTGACAGAGAATTGCTGAACAAAATGAGATAAATTGAGCTGGGAGACCAGAAAACGGGCTTTCCAGGTATCTTGGACAATTCTAGCCTTGGCAGTTCAACATTTCCCTAAACCGATTCAAATAGAGATGAGTAGCAGATAAATGTGCGGCCGGCTACAATAAAAATGTTATGTTGGGTTTCAGTTTCATACATTTCAAGCACCGACACCGCAGATTTTTTACTTTTTACCATGATGAGATTGACAAATCGGTACATATTTTGTTTTTCGATAGAGCCGAGAAGCAATTATTGTTTAATTAATGCTAATGACAATGGAAACGCTGTTTTGTATCGAGTGTAAAGTAAGAGTACAATTTTCTGAAAAGCTCCTTGTCGTTGGATAGGTTAAAAAAGGTCGATTAAAGATAAATAATTGGCTAAATACTTGGCTAGCAGTCTCTGAAAGTGGCTACTAAATCAAGGTATATTATATCTCACATCTGGCACAATTTTATTGTGGGCAGTTACTCCTAGACCGGGCGAAAGGTTAAATTTTAATCCTCACCAACTTATCTATTATGGCTGACTCTATTGCTCGTCGCTTGGAACAATACACGGTAAAACGATCGCACGAAGTTTTAATCGTCAAGGCCGAAATTGACGGCGAATTCGATGAAATTGCTATTTTTAAAGGCTTTTCTAGCTCTCTGACGCGATCGACCGCTTTCGATCCAGAGGTTCCTGTTTTGCCGGAGGAAGCAAAAATCATCAGTATCGATCGGCTCCAGAGTCCCTACAATCCAAATAACCCCCGCTATCTTCAGCAGGGGTTATCTTGGGAAACAATGCAATCTCTATTGTCCGAGGCGGGAGTTTAGCAAAACATTAGGGACACAACGCGAGAAAAACAGTAGGGACACAACAATGTTGTGTCCCTACTACAAAAGCCGTGTTCCTATCCTTAGCGCTAGAGCGTGCCGCCGGCAGCTTGGAAACGAGCTCTCGCGCGTTTGATTGCTTGCTTAGCTTGAATTTGCTCTTGCAAAGTGCCGCTAGTAGCCTTTTCCAAACGAGCTTCTGCCTCGGTGTAAGCAGTACGAGCAGCTTCTTTATCAATGGTTTCGCCTTTTTCAGCGCCGTTGACAAGAATAGTAACTTTGTTTTCTTGGATTTCTGCAAAGCCACCCATCAGAGCAATAGACACCCATTCCTTGCCGGGACGGACGCGCATCACTCCGGTATCCAAAGCTGTCAACATTGGAGCGTGACCGCTCAAGATACCCAGTTGGCCTGTGGTGCTCGGCAGAATTACTTCTTCAGCATTAGAATCCCAAACAGTTTTGTCGGGGGCCACTACGCGCACAGTTAATGTCATAAATTGTCCTTAGTCATTAGTCATTAGTCAGCAGTCAGCAGTCATTAGTAATTAGTCATTAGTCAGCCGTCGGCCATCATCAGTCACTTAGTTGTTAACAGTTAACAGTTAACAACTAATGACCAATGACTAATGACCAATGACTAATGACCAATGACTAAAATTACTTGGCGTCAGCTTTCATTTTTTCAGCTTTGGCGATCGCCTCGTTGATATCGCCCACCAAATAGAAAGCTTGTTCCGGTAATTCGTCAAGTTCGCCAGCCAAAATCATCTGGAAGCCCTTAATGGTGTCTGCCAGCTTGACGTACTTGCCAGGGGAACCTGTGAACACTTCCGCCACAAAGAACGGTTGGGACAAGAAGCGTTCAATTTTGCGAGCGCGAGAAACTGTCAAGCGGTCATCTTCCGACAGCTCGTCCAAGCCCAAAATTGCAATAATGTCTTGCAATTCCTTATAGCGTTGCAGAGTAGACTGCACCTGACGAGCAACACCATAGTGTTCTTCGCCGACAACGCTAACTTGCAACATCGTAGACGTAGAATCCAGTGGGTCAACCGCAGGATAAATCCCCTTCGCAGCCAAGCCGCGAGACAACACAGTTGTAGCGTCCAAGTGAGCAAAAGTCGTAGCCGGTGCGGGGTCAGTCAAGTCATCCGCAGGTACGTACACAGCTTGAACTGAAGTAATCGAACCTTCGGTAGTCGAAGTAATCCGTTCTTGCAAGTCGCCCATGTCTGTACCGAGAGTCGGCTGATATCCCACAGCCGAAGGCATCCGACCCAACAGAGCCGATACCTCAGAGCCCGCTTGCACAAACCGGAAGATATTGTCAATGAACAGCAGCACGTCTTGCTTGCTGACATCACGGAAGTATTCGGCCATTGCCAGAGCCGACAGGCCCACGCGCATCCGAGCACCAGGCGGCTCGTTCATTTGACCGTAAACCAGAGCAATTTTTGATTTGCTGCGGTCTTCTTCGTTAATAACCCCCGACTCGATCATTTCTTTGTAGAGGTCATTACCTTCGCGGGTGCGCTCGCCCACACCACCGAACACGGACACGCCGCCGTGAGCCTTGGCGATGTTGTTCACGAGTTCCATCATAATCACGGTTTTGCCGACGCCTGCGCCGCCGAACAAACCGATTTTGCCGCCGCGACGGTAGGGGGCGAGCAGGTCAATCACCTTGATCCCAGTTTCAAACACCGAAGGCTTGGTTTCCAGTTCGGTGAAAGCCGGCGGGTTGCGGTGGATGGGCATACTTTCGGAAGTATTGACCGGGCCGAGGTTGTCTACGGGTTGGCCGATGACGTTAAAAATCCGGCCCAGAGTTGGGATGCCGACGGGAACTTGGATTGCTTCCCCGGTATCTACTACTTCCATGCCACGCACCAAGCCGTCGGTGGTACTCATGGAAACTGCACGCACTTGGCTGTCTCCGAGCAGTTGTTGAACTTCGCAGGTAACGGCAACGTCTTGACCTGCTTCGTTTTTGCCGGAAATCGTGAGAGCGTTATAGATTTGGGGCAGTTTGCCGCCTGGGAATTTTACGTCTACAACCGGCCCAATGATTTGGGTGATGTAGCCTACGTTCGTTTTTGTTGCGGTGGATACCATGAATAGTGCCTTTGTTAGGATGCTATTTTTCCCGTTATGGAAAAAGTCTTAACATTTAGAAATGCTATTCCTCAGATTACCACTGAACAGACGCACTATTTAGATTTGTATGGGGCTGGTTAAGAGTCATTTTTATGGTTACTGCCCTCGCTTTTTTTCCGGCGAGCTGCAGCCAAAGCCCCGATCCCCAGGATAGTCCCGAATAGTGTGACTGGTTCGGGGACTGGTTCGGGGACTAACTCAGCCGACACGCTGAAGTCTTGGAAGTCCAAGTCGTTTCCTCCTCCTGCATCGTCGAAGGAGATTTGTATGCCCTGAGCCAGTTGGCCTATTGTGACGGATGAAAATTGCTCTGGGCCTTTACCGCCGTTGATGTTGGTAAATGAGCCGTTGGAGTTGTAGTCGAGCATAAAGTTACCAAACACGGCTTGCTGACATCCCGTCACTAGACATTCATCTCTTCGGAACTGGCTGCTGGCGGCCCACCACTGGGGGCTGTTCATGAAGGTACTCGACGAGACGTATTGCTCGAAAGGTGTGCCGCTACCCGTGTCGCTCCACAGCAGCAGGGCATAAATTTGATCCTTCAAAAATGTGACGGTTTGGGTGATGGAGCCGTTGTCGGAGGTGACAGCCGTGCCGAAGCTTCCCTTCCATTCATTGGCGCTGCCGTTATCTGAGGGTTGGCTCTCGTAAAACAGTCTGGCGATGTTGCTGTAGCCAGTGTTTCCTGACTCAGCTTGGGCTACCCACAAGCTCGACTGGTAATTGCCGTGAGATTGGTCGAATGTAAAGTTTATATTGGTATCTCGATCAAACTGGATGCCGTCCGTGCCAAACATGAAAGCTCGGACGGGCGTGCAGATGCTGAGCAACATTGTGGTTGCCAAGCTGGCGACTGTAAAAGATGTTTTTTTGACTAGCGTTAAGGTAGTCATAACCCTGATTCCTCCTGTATTGTTAGGTAGTAAGGCCGAAAATGCCCTAAATGCCATGTTGCCGTGACGCGAATAGACGATCGCGAGCCTGCGATATTTAGGACGATCGTCAAACCTAAAGAAGAGGCTCCACACCAGTGAATCTACAGACAGATCTCACTTAAGGGTGTTTTGGAGTAAATGAGTGCTTCTTCTAAGAGTTTTCACTGACACCAGATTGACACAGTTTAATCTGTAACAGCAAGATTTTCATCCTGCCTAGACTTCCAACCTACTATATTTACTTCGTTTTAGTAACTGTCTAAAGTTGAGTGCAAGACTTGCAAATATTGGCTTTCATCAAAAATACATAAAATTTTTACTCTAGCTTTATGAAGTTTTGGTAAAGTTCATCCATAAAATATAAAGTTTTTGAGAGAAAGTCGGCTGTTCGGTTCGTTGCTCCTGAAAGCGGGCTGCAAGCTGCTCGGCCGATGGAGAAAGAAGCGGGGACGACCGCGAGTAGGGATTTGAGCGAGTTTTTTGCCCCTCTAAGCAAGCTGTATAACAGGCGATCGGTACTTACGTACTTTTGACTAAAATTCATAGTTTTTTAAACCCCTAAACCTCGCGTTCTGTGCCATATTTTTCCCCACAGTCCCGGACGCTTTAACCCGGTTTTTTAAGGTAATTGGGTCAGGGAAGCAGTGCAAGTCAAAAAAAGAATCCAAGTTTCATTTCCGGCGCCTGATTCCTAGTAAAAAAAACTGCTTTTACGTAAATCATAGTAATTAAAAACATACATTTCCTTTTTTAGTCCTAATTACTCGATCACCCAAAATAGGCGGCTCCTATTGACATGAGGAATTTTTAGGAGTAAAAAGAGGAGAAATAAATACGATCGCACTTTAAGCACAATCTTTAAACACAATGACACCCAACAAACTACATTTGCTCGGATGGTTATTCATTGTTAGCTGGCTGAGTGCAGCGGCGGGTTCGGCCAACGCGCAACCCATCGCCCCCGCAGCGGACGGCACTAACACAGTTGTTACTCCCAACGGCAACCGCTACGACATTTCCGGGGGGTCTTTCAGCGGAGATGGGGCTAATCTTTTTCACAGTTTTACTCAGTTTGGCCTCAGCGAGGCTCAAACGGCTAACTTTCTGACTAATCCCAATATTCAAAATATTTTGGGAAGGATTACTGGGGGTAATCCTTCTTTAATAAATGGCTTAATTCAAGTTACGGGCGGGAATTCCAATTTATTTTTGATGAATCCTGCTGGCATAATTTTCGGGCCGAATGCCAGTCTCAACGTGCCGGGATCTTTTAATGCTACTACGGCGACAGGGATTGGTTTTGGTAATAATCAGTGGTTTAGTGCGATCGGCAATAACAATTGGGCAACTTTCATCGGGACACCGAATAGTTTTGCGTTTACAAATTTGCCAGGGGGAAGCATAATTAATGCAGGCAATCTGACGGTGACACCAGGCCAAAGTTTAAGTTTAATTGGCGGTACGGTTGTCAATACTGGTCAGGTAACTGCGCCTAGCGGCAATATTTTGATCGGCGCCGTACCGGGCAGCAATTTGGTGCGAATTAGTCAAGCTGGAAATTTATTGAGCTTGGATATTCAGCCGACAGCAAATCAAAGTTCGCTGCCCAACAATTGGACGCAGCCAGTGTTATCTTTGCCGGAGTTGCTGACTGGAAAAGGTGTGGCACAGGCAACGGGTTTGACGGTAAATCCCAATGGGGAAGTTGTGTTGACAGGGAATGCTGCTGTGCCGGTAACTGCGGGAACGGCGATCGCATCCGGCAGTATCAATGTCTCTGGCAATACTGGCGGTACTGTAAATATTTTAGGCGACAAAGTAGGAGTTATTGCAGGCAATATCGATGCTTCTGGGATTAACGGTGGCGGTACTGTACTGATTGGCGGAGATTATCAGGGTTTGGGGACTGTGCCCAATGCTTCGCGGACTTTTGTTAGCAGCGATTCCACAATTAATGCTGATGCTGTTAGTAATGGGAATGGCGGGCGAGTCATAGTTTGGGCGGATGAAACTACTCGCTTTAATGGCAATATTACTGCCAGAGGTGGCTTGTTTTCTGGGAATGGCGGCTTTGCGGAAGTGTCTGGAAAGCAATCGCTGGATTTTCAAGGATTAGTTGATTTGCGATCGACCTTTGGGATTGCTGGAACTTTATTGTTAGATCCTACTGATATCACTATTATCGAAGGTGCGGATGCAGGCGGCACTTTAGCAGGGGGAGCATTTACGCCCTCGGCGGGTACTTCTACAATTAATAATGGGACGCTGCAAACACAGTTAGGTTTGGGAAATGTGACTATTTCCACTGCGTCGGATTTTCCTAATCAAGGTAATATTACCGTCAGCGCGCCGATCTCTTGGGCTAATAGTAATTCCCTGACTCTGACTGCTAATAATAATATTAATATTAATAATACCAGTATCACCACTCAGGGAGGGAATATTACTTTGAATGCTGATAGTGATAATCTAAACGGTGGTGCTGTCAGTATCGTAGGTTCGACGATCGATACTAATGGTGGTAATTTCCTGGGTAATGGTCAGGGGAATAGTTTATTCGGGCCGGGAATCGATATCCAGAACAGCACAATTAATGCCGGAAGTGGAAAAATTGACCTAAATGGTATTGGTGGAGAAGCTTCGACAGGAAAGAATAATGGTATTTTGATTTCGGGCGCCACACTACAAACTATTGGCAGCGGGAATATTACCCTCAATGGTACTGGCAGGAGCAGCAGCGTATTCACCCCCCATGAAGGTATTGTTGTTACACGTACATCTAAGGTGACTTCAGCTAATGGAAATATCACCCTGACTGGCACAGGTAACGGAACTGGAAACGGCAACAACGGGATTAACATTAATACCACCAGCACAGTGGAATCGATCGGAACAGGAAGTATTACTTTCAACGGTACTGGCGGGAACGGGACAGATGGTAATAAAGGGATATCTATTGACAGCAGTACAGTGGAATCGCTCGGAACAGGAAGTATTACTTTCAACGGTACTGGCGGCAACGGGACATTTAATAATCGAGGGATATCTATTACCAACACGAGTATAGTGCGATCGGCTGGGGGAAATGTCAGCCTGACGGGTAAAGGTGCTGGAACTTTAAATGAAAACACCGGCGTTTATCTAAACAGCTCTACAGTGGAGTCAACGGCGGGGAACGGGACTGTCACCATCACCGGCACGGGGGGAAATGGCACGGAAAGCAATAAAGGGATAGATATATTTCTACCAAATGTTGCTGGTAGTAATAAGAACATAGTCCGATCCCAGAATGGAGATATTGCCCTAACTGGAACAGGCCAGGGGAGCGCGGGCAACAACATGGGCATTTCGATAACGGCAACGGCATCGGTGGTGGAGTCCACAGGCACCGGGAATGTGACTCTCAGCGGTGTTGGGGGCAATGGGACTGATAGCAATCAAGGGATACGACTTGTTAGCGGCACAGTGAAAGCGCTCTCTGGAGATGTCAGTGTGACTGGTACAGGCGGTGGGGCTGGGACTACCAACGAGGGCATAGTTATAACTGGTACAGTCCAAACCGCAGCCTTGGGAAAGGTGACGTTGACGGGGACGGGCAGTGCAGGGACGGGGAGTAATTCCGGCATCACGCTCAGCGAGGGCACGGTACGATCAGAGAATGGAGATATTGTTTTAACCGGTACCGGTGTAGGGACTGCATTTAACAGCTACGGGATTAACTTAGCAGCGACCGATCTTCGTGACAGGGTGCAAGCTACGGGAACGGGTAATATTAGCCTCACGGGAAAGGCTAACAACAATTCCATTGCAATTAACCTCACCCAGAGTGTAATTGAGGCGAGTTTAGGCGGCAAGGTCACTTTGACGGGCGATGAAATTCAATTGCCAGGAACAAGTCAAGTTAAAGGGACTGGGACTATCCAGTTGGAGCCGCTTACTCCCACTTTAGATATTACTGTGGGCGGCAATACTAAGGACGCTCGTTTGAATCTCAGCAGTGCTGAACTCGCGCCTCCCATCATCACTGGGTTTTCCCAAATGATTATCGGGCGCACGGATGGGACGGGGGATCTCGCAATTGACCCCGCTGGTGTTACTTTTAATTTCCCCGTCACAATGCAAGCTGGCACAATTGCAGTCGATGGAAACATTACAGGTGCAACCCACATTCCGCAGATATTTAGACAAATTTAATAGTTTTAAATTGGGAGGCATAAAGCCATGGAATCAATATATAG
>NZ_JAUBTV010000027.1:0-80252 GCF_036705145.1 Microcoleus sp. B5-D4
TTTTCTCCTGGCTCCTGACTCCTGACTCCTAACTCGAATTTCTAGCGGAGGGCGGCTTTCATTGAGATGCTCTCTCTTGTAGAATAAGGTTTAACCTAGCTCTTTCAAGCCTTCTAATTTTCAAGTAATTCGCTTAGAAAATACCAGAGTTTTTGTTCATTGCTTAATCCCACTACACGAGATATTGCTGGTAGTGTTTTACGCTTCATATTAGAAAATTCCCACATGAAAGTAATTAAAAGTCTCACAAGTTCTCACTTATGGAAATAGTATTTGGTAGGCTTTGTATAAATCACAGTAATCGTCGATCCTCAACAAATTTTATCGTTACGGCGGGTTCTCCGAGCTTCAACATAGTCGTAAAGGGTTTACGGCACTTTCTATTTTTATGATCTCAGGAAAGTGATGAAAGAGCGTTACCTTAGAGTCGCCGAATTTCCCTAACTAATTTTATGCAGGAGCCAACAGTAAGTAAATATAATATTTAGAGAATAATGTCGTGCACCTAAGTAACTATTCTCGTTAGTATGGCTGACGCCAGGCTAGGCTATCAGCTCATGTGTTTAAGGCGAAGTGTAAAAAAAAATCAGCAATAAAACCCTATAAACTCATGTTCATGCGTACTACGGCTCTCACTCTAATAGAACTCAGGACTGCGATCGTCCGGGAACCCTTGGTGGTTTCGCCCGATACGACGGTGATGGATGCGATCGCCCAAATGAGCGGCGTGCGATCGCTCTGCAACACCGCTAGAACGGCGGATGGTCAACTCGACGACCTCCACAAGGAGGCGCGATCGAGCTGCGTGTTGGTAGTCGAAAACGAGCAATTAATCGGCGTACTGACCGAGCGAGACGTGGTGCGGCTGAGTGCCCATCAGCGTTCCTTGGAGAATTTGGTGCTCCGGGAGGTGATGGCACACCCCGTCGTCACCCTCCGCGAGTCCGCCTTCACCGATTTATTTTTTGCGATTAATCTGCTCCTGCAGCACCACATTCGCCATTTGCCCATCGTGGACGAGCTCGATCGCCTAGTGGGCCTAGTGACTCACGAAAGTCTGCGCCAAATATCTCGACCGATCGACCTGCTGCGGTTGCGTATCGTAGCAGAAGTGATGACCCGCGAAGTGATTTGTGCTGCGCCAGATTGTTCCCTACTGGCGATCGCCCAACTTATGGCAGAGCATCGCGTCAGTTCCGTGATGATTGTGCACCCAGGCGGAATCTCTGCTGAACCGCTACAAATTCCTGTGGGGATTCTCACCGAGCGGGATATTGTGCAATTTCAGACATTGGGCTTGAACCTGGAAACCTGTCTAGCTCAGGCGGTAATGAGTACGCCGATTTTTGGCGTTAGATCCGACGATTCGCTCTGGACTGTGCAGCAGATCATGGAGCAGCGATCGATCCGTCGGTTGGCGGTGACGGGGGAGCTAGGAGAACTATTAGGCATCGTCACCCAGAGCAGTTTGCTGCAAGCCCTCAACCCGCTGGAGCTATACAAGCTGGCCCAGAAGTGGGAAGAGAAGGTGGTGCGCCTAGAGGCGGAAAAGGTGGCGCTGCTGGCAAATCGCAACCTTGAGCTCCAGCAACAGGTGGAAGCTCGGACAGCCGCTCTCAACACCAAGGTACAACGAGAGAAATTACTCGCAGACTTGGCCACCCAAATTCGCTCGTCCCTAAGCCTGCAAACGATTTTGGATACGACTGTGCAGCAGGTGCGGCAAGTGCTCGGCTGCGATCGCGTCAATATTTGGCGGTTTGAAGCCAATAGGGAAATCATTGTCGTGGCAGAATCCACCGACTCGTCCCTGTCTATGTTGGGCCAACGGGTCAATGAGACCTGCTATAAGCAAGACAATCCTGAGATTTATCGTCAGGGATATGTTCGCGTCGTACCAGATATCTCCACAGCCAACATATCAGACTGTCATCGGCAGATGCTGATCCGCCTCCAGACACAAGCCAAAATGGTGGTGCCGCTACTGTGTGGCGATGAGTTATGGGGCTTGCTCAATGCCAGCGAAAGCCAACACCCCCGCGACTGGCAACCGGAAGAAGTTGAACTGATACAAGCCTTATCAGTGCATCTGGCGATCGCCATTGGGCAAGCCACGATCCACCAAAAATTGCAGAATGAACTGGTAAAGCGACAGCGGATCGAAGCCACCCTGAGCGAGAGCGAACAACGCTACGCCTCCCTTGCCGCCGCCGCTCCGGTGGGGATTTTTCGCACCGATGCCGAGGGGCTATGTACCTATGTCAACGATCGCTACTTTCAGATCAGCGGACTCACAACAGGAGCCACTATCGGACAGGGATGGCAACAAGGAGTGCACCCCGACGATCGCGATTGGGTCATTGCCCAATGGGAACAATTCATTCAAGGTAACGACTCTTTTGAACTCGAATATCGCTTTCAACGTCCCGACGGTGAAGTAACGTGGGTTTATGGGCTGTGCGTCGCCGAACTCGATGCCAATGGACATCGGATCGGCTATATAGGCACCATTACCGACATTAGCGATCGCAAACGAACTGAAGTCCGCCTGCAAGAAAGCGAAGAACGCTACGCCAGCCTAGTGGAAGCCGTACCAGTGGGGATTTTCCGCGCCGATGCTAGGGGTAAGTGCATCTATGTTAACGATCGCTGGTTTCAGATCAGCGGACTCACCCCAAAAACCGCTTTCGGGGAAGGATGGCAACAAGGGCTACACCCCGACGATCGCGATCAGGTCATCGCCGAATGGGAGCAATTCATTCAAGGAAATCGCTCTTTCCAACTCGAATACCGCTTTCAACGTCCCGACGGTGCTGTGGCTTGGGTATATGGGCAGTCCGTTCCCGAACTGGATGCAGACGGGCAAGTAGTCGGCTATGTAGGAACTACTACAGACATTAGCGATCGCAAACTTGCCGAAACCGCCCTGATCCAGAGCGAAGCCCACAGCCGAGCCATATTAGCAGCAGTTCCCGACTTCATGTTTCGCATCGGTGCCGATGGTATTTATCGGGGGAGCGTGACAGCCAATCGTCAGCTCGACTTTCTCGGCGGTACAGATTTCGATACCCCAGGTGTGGCGATGGTGGATATGATCTCAGGAGAAATTGCGACGCGACATCTACACCACCTAGAACAAGCCTTACGGACAGGAGAACTGCAAGTTTATGAACAGCAGGTGCACATTGGCCCACGCCTGAAATATGAAGAGGTCAGAGTTGTCAAGAGTGGCGAAGATGAAGCCTTGTTTATGATTCGAGACGTTACGGCTCGCAAACAGGCTGAGCGACAACTCTACCAACTAAACCAACAGCTAGAAGCAAAAGTTGAAGAACGCACCCAAGAGCTTTGGCAAGTCAACAGCCTGCAACGCGCCATCCTCGATTGTGCTGATTACTCCATCATCTCCGTAGACCCAACTGGCATCATCCAGACCTTTAATGCCGCAGCCGAAAGGATGCTCGGTTACAGTGCAGCAGAAGTGGTCGGCAAAGCTACGCCCGCACTCATCCACGATGCAAATGAGGTAATTGACCGGGCATCATCACTCTCTGCTGAACTAGGGCAAAATATTCCTCCCGGCTTTGAGCTTTTTGTTGCCAAAGTACGCCAAGGTATTGTCAGCGAAGAAGAGTGGAGCTATATCCGTAAAGATGGTTCTCGATTTCCTGTGTCGCTATCCATCAGCACCCTCAAGGATGTCAATCAACAAATTATCGGCTTTTTAGGCATCGCCAAAGATATTAGCGATCGCAAACGTGCAGAAGCAGAACTACAGACAGTATCGGATCGCCTCGCTTTGGCGCTCAAATCAGGGGCGATCGGTTGTTGGGACTTCGATCTTGTACAAAACACCGTCTTTTGGGATGAGCGGATGTACGAACTGTACGGTGTCACAAAACAATCTCATTCCCCTCTGCCTTACGACATTTGGGCAAACCGACTACATCCCGAAGACCGCACCGCCACCGAAACATTGCTCCAACAAGCCCTCTTAGGACAAGCAGAATTTGATACCGAGTTTCGAGTGTTGCATCCCGATGGTAGCCTCCACTTTATTAAAGCCTATGGTGTCGTCGTGCCAGATGCCCAAGGCAATCCCCAGAGCATGATTGGGGTCAACTTTGATATTAGCAGAGGCAAACAGGCTGAACTCCAACGACAGCAGTTAATTCAAGAATTATCAGCCTTTAAACAGGCCTTGGATCAGTCTGCAATTGTGGTCATCACCGATCGCCAAGGGGTGATCTCCTACGTCAACGATCCCTTCTGTGCAATCTCTGGCTACTCCCGCGATGAACTCATGGGAAAAACCCATCGCCTAGTCAACTCTGGCTATCATCCCCCTGCATTTTTCCAAGACCTGTGGCAGACCATTACTAGCGGTCATGTTTGGCGCGGTGAAATTTGCAACCAGGCAAAAAACGGTAGCCTGTACTGGGTTGCTAGCACCATTGTCCCCTTTTTGGACGAAGGCGGGCGACCTTTTCAGTATCTAGCCATTCGCTTCGACATTACCGATCGCAAGTTTGCCGAAGCAACGCTTCGGCAGGAAAATACTTTCCGTCAACAAATTGTAGAAAACATGACTGAAGGGCTGTGCGTTTTCTATGAAGTTGAGGAGTTTCCATTTGTCCGCTTCACAGTCTGGAATCAGCAAATGCAAACAATTACGGGTTACACCTTAGAAGAAATTAACCGTCTGGGGTGGTATCACAGCTTGTACCTGAATAATCAAGAATCTCAAAAACAGACGATTGCCGACCTGAAAAAGATACGACAAGGGGGCAACTTAATCGCCGTGGAAAGGGAAATCCGGCGCCCAGATGGACAGTGCCGCACTATCTCCTTTTCCACTTCTATCCTATTGATGGATGATGAACATCTCTATGTGCTTGGCCTGATCCAAGACATTACCGATCGCCAACAGACAGAGCTAGAAAATCGCCTTTTGAAAGAACGCCTCGAATTTCTTCTGGCATCGAGCCCCGCCATGATCTATAGCTGTAAGCCCTATGGCGACTATGGAGCAACCTTCATGAGCAAAAATATCGAAGCCATTTTGGGCTACAAACCAGAAGAGTTTTTATCGGAATCTGGCTTCTGGGCTAACCATATTCACCCAGAAGATGCCCCTAGGGTTTTTGCACATTTATCGGCTCTCTTTGAACACAACACTCATCAGCATGAATATCGATTTTTGCATCGCGATGGTCACTACGTTTGGCTACGGGATGAGCTGCGTCTGCTGCGAGATGAAGAAGGCACGCCAATCGAGATTGTTGGCTATTTTGCAGATATTAGCGATGTCAAACAAACCGAAGAAACCCTAAAACGACAACTGGCAGCAATTGAGGCGGCGATCGACGGCATTGCCATTATGCAAGGAGATACCTACCTCTATTTGAATCAAGCCCATCTAGAATTGTTTGGCTACGAACATCCCCAAGAACTGGTGGGCAAAACCTGGAAACTTTTGTATTCCCAACACGAGTTAGAACGGTTTGAGCGGGAAGTCTTGCCGGTGCTGATGCGCGATCGCGCTTGGGAGGGAGAGGCGCTCGCCACCCGCAAAGATGGCTCTACCTTTGCCGAAGGGCTATCCCTCACCCTCACAGAGGATGGATTATTCATTTGTGTATGCCGGGATATCAGCGATCGCAAACAGATCGAAGCCCAATTAGCAGAGAGTGAAGCTAAATTCCGGCGGCTGGTAGAAGGGGCTAATGATTTGATCTGGTCATGTGAACCCGATGGGATGCTCACTTATTTGTCACCGCAATTCAAGACCATGTTTGGCTGGGACGAGAGTGAATGGATGGGTAAGTCGTTTATATCTCTGGTGCATCCAGACGATCGTCCTTTGGTGGTTACTGATTATCGGGAGAATATCAAAGTTGGTAAAAAGTCAAGTGATTATGAGTTCCGACAGCGCCACCGAGATGGCAATTATGTCTGGGTCAGAAGCAGCGCCACACCTGTTATAAATGCTGAAGGGGAATTGATTAGCATCCAGGGAATTTTATCGGATATCAGCGATCGCAAACAAGCTGAACTCGCCATGGAAAGCAGCGAAATGCGCTTCCGCCGAGTCTTTGAGTCCAGTGTGAGCGGCATGATGTTTGCCGATTTTCAGGGGAACATAATCGATGCCAACGATCGCTTCTTAGAGATGGTTGGCTACACTAGGGAGGAACTAAATGCTGGGATGATTCATTGGGATGCCATGACGCCGCCCGAATATGCCCACGCTGATGTTGTAGCGATGGAGCGCCTGATGCAGGAGGGCGCGATCGATTCCTTGGAAAAGGAATACTACCGTAAGGATGGCAGCCGGATTTCTGTGCTGATCGGAGCCGCACTTCTTCCAGGCTCAGAGGATCAAACTATTTGTGTATTAGTAGATATCAGTGATCGCAAACAGGCCCAGAAGGCTTTGCAAGAATCTCAGCAGTTTCTGCAAACGGTACTCGATACCATCCCGCTTTCGGTGTTTTGGAAGAATCGAGAGTCGGTTTTTTTAGGATGCAATCAGCAGTTTGCCAAAACTCTAGGCTTGCCATCTACGACCGAAAGTATAGGTAAAAGAGATTTAGATATTTGCCAGAAAGAAGTGGAGGCGAACGAGTATTGTGCGATGGATCGGCGGTTAATCGAAACGGGTGAAGCTATATTAGGGATCGAAGAAACGCTAACCCTACCCAATGGTAAACCAATATTTCTCGAAACCCACAAGGCTCCCCTGCGAGACTGCTCAGGTAATATTATTGGTCTGGTAGGCACGTTTCAGGATATCACCCATCGCAAAGAAGCCGAAGCGAGATTGCAACAACAAGCAAAACAGGAACGTTTGCTGGGAGCGATTACTAAACGGATGCGATCGTCTCTGCATCTCGACGAGATTCTCAATAGCACTGTTGAGGAAATCCATCAGGTATTGCAATCAGACAGAACGCTGGTTTATCGGGTTTTTCCTGAAGGGACGGGGGCTGTCATTGCTGAATCTGTTTCGCCAAATAGGCTTAAGCTTCTGGATATCCTCTTCCCAGAAGAGGTTTTCCCCGAAGAGAACTACGATCGCTATATCCAAGGAAAAGTGTATGCCCTCAACGATAGGGAAGATGAAAACGAGTCAATCTTACCCTGCTTGGTTGAATTCCTCGCAGAAATCCAGGTCAGAGCTAAACTCGTAGTTCCAATTATTCTGAATCAAACCCTCTGGGGGTTGCTGATTGTTCACCAATGCGATATGCCGCGCCAATGGCAAAACTGGGAAATCAATTTACTTAAACAAATTGCTAACCAATTAGCGATCGCCATTCAGCAATCTTACCTCTACGAACAGGTGCAATCAGAGCTGGCTATCCGCAAGGAAACAGAAAAGGCGATCGCTTTACAACTGCAACGGCAGCGAACTTTGGGAGCGATCGCCCAGCAAATTCGCGAATCGTTGGATATTAAGGAAATTTTGGCGACTGTGACACAGCAAGTCAAAGAAATCTTGCAAGGCGATCGAATCATCGTAATCCGGCTATTTGGCAATGGCAGAAGTCAAATAGTTGAAGAATCTGTGTTGACCGAGTTTCCCGCGCTCAAAAACCTTCACTGGGACGACCAACTGTGGTCTCAAGAAATCCTCAACCACTATTCCCAGGGCAAGCCCCGTATCGTCCCGGATATAATGACCGATATGGGGACTAATTGCTTGGTGGAATACGCAAGCGTTGGTCAAGTCAAGTCCAAAATGGTTGCACCTATCCTGCAAGAAGTCCGAAGCAGCGAAAGCCATAGAGGGGTTGCCCCTGGCCCAACCAACAAGCTCTGGGGGGCTTTAGTCGTCCATGCTTGCCGAGAAAAACGAGTATGGCAAGAGTCTGAAGCGCAACTCCTGCAACAAATTGCTAACCAGTTGGCGATAGCGGTTCAACAAGCTAGCCTATTTGAGCAGTTGCAGCAAGAACTCACCGAACGGCAACAAGCCCAGCAGCAACTCACCGAGCGCAACGAACAACTGGCAGTCTCTAACCAAGAACTGGCCCGTGCTACCCGCCTCAAAGACGAATTCCTCGCCAACATGAGCCACGAACTCCGCACCCCCCTCAACGCCATTCTGGGCATGAGCGAGGGGCTACAAGAGCAAGTCTTTGGCATCGTCAATGAACAACAAATCAAAGCTTTACAAACCATCGATCGCAGTAGCTCTCACTTGCTAGAGTTAATCAACGACATTTTGGATGTCGCCAAAATTGAATCGGGTCAAATGGATCTCGATTGCACCCCAGTTTCCATCAATCATCTCTGTCAATCCAGTCTGGCATTTATCAAACAACAAGCCCTACAAAAACGCATCCAGCTAGAGATTAAAGTGCCACTCAATCTGCCCGACATATTGATTGATGAACGGCGGATGCGCCAAGTATTGATCAACCTGCTCAATAACGCGGTAAAATTCACTCCTAACGGAGGACGCATCACCCTAGAAGTGAGCGCCGGGCCGCGCCGGGCAGACCCAGATTCTGCCGATTCCCCACCCCATTTTTGGGTCAAAGAGACTCTGCGAATTGCCGTCATCGATACAGGTATTGGTATTGCCCCAGAACATATCAACAAACTGTTTCAGCCCTTTATCCAAATCGATGGCGCCCTGAATCGTCAATATCAGGGGACAGGCTTGGGGCTTGCCCTGGTGAAACGCATTGTCGAACTCCACGGCGGGCAGGTGTTGCTCACCAGCGAGGTGGGTGTAGGAAGTTGCTTCACGATCGAATTCGAGGGCAGGCACGGGGGCACGGCCCCTACTGGTGCGCCATCCTCTGTTGACCTGGAATCTCAGACCGAAGCCCGCATCGAACCCAGTCAGACCGAACAGCAGGAAGGCTCTCCCTTAATCTTGGTGGCGGAAGACAACGAAGCCAATATCAGTACGGTGTCGAGCTACCTGAGAGCTAAAGGCTATCGCATTCTCTTGGCTAAGAATGGAGAGGAGGCGATCGCCCTGGCCAAGTCACAAAACCCCAATCTAATTTTGATGGACATTCAAATGCCTGGTATGGATGGTCTAGAAGCTATGGAGCAGATTCGCCTCGATCCTAGGTTAGTCGATGTGCCGATCGTTGCCTTAACTGCCTTAGCTATGACTGCCGATCGCGATCGTTGTCTTGCCGCCGGAGCCAATGATTACCTCACAAAACCCGTTAAGCTGAAGCAATTGGCAAGCACTATTCAACACCTTTTAACTTCCCTGGCAAGATAATTCATGAATGTACCATCTGTTTTGATCGTTGACGACGATCCCAATAATTTTGATGTGATTGAAACTCTCTTGAACGAGCAGGATTATCAATTGCATTACGCGGCCACCGGCCAAGAAGCGATCGCATCCCTCAACATATTTGATCCGGATCTTATTTTGCTGGATGTGATGATGCCAGGAATAGATGGCATCGAAGTTTGTCGGCAAATCAAAGCCATGCCAAAATGGCAAGCCGTTCCCATCATTATGGTGACAGCATTAAACTCAAAATCCGACCTTGCCCATTGTCTCACTGCCGGCGCTGACGATTTCATTAGTAAACCTGTAAATGCTATTGAACTACGTGCCAGAGTTCACTGTATGCTGCGAATTAAGCACCAGTATGACGACCTGCAAAGCTTACTCAAATTGCGGGAAGATATGGTTAAAATGGTAGTCCACGATTTACGCAATCCCCTGGCTGGTATCTTGCTTGGCTTGGAAATCCTAAAAAGCGTAGAGTATCCTAGAGAACAACAACAAAGGCAACTGGATATAATTTACTCGTCAGCACAAGCAATACAGCTATTAATTGATGATTTATTGCAAATTGCTTTACTAGAATCCGGTAAAAGTCGTCTCAATTACACAGAGGTTTATCTGTGCGATCTCGTAAAGTCTGCTCTATCAAATTTTGAAGCGATCGCTGCTCAAAAAAATCAGTCGCTGGTCGCTCAATTACCAGAAAAAAACAGTAAAAAAGTCTCCGTTGATGCCACCATGATACATCGAATGCTGGATAATCTCCTCTCGAATGCCATTAAGTTTTCCCCACCCAATAGTCAAATCATAGTGAATGTAGAATTCCTCACATCGGGCAAGGCCAAAATCCAGGTTATAGACTCTGGACCCGGTGTTTCTGATACATTGAGGCACAAAATTTTTGAGAAATACGAGATTGGAAATCTGATGTCGGATGTCTCTCAAATAGGGTTGGGTTTAGCTTTCTGCAAAATGGTCGTTGAGGCACATCGGGGCGAAATTTGTGTCAAAAACAACCAACCACAAGGTGCCATTTTTGAAATCACTTTGGCAGCATAGCTGACGAGTATCAGATGAAATTATAAAATTTTTACATTATTGAAATGGTGGCAATTATGTTTCAATTTTCTATTTTAATTGTTGATGATGAGCCGGATAACTTTGATGTGATTGAAACCCTGTTATCAGAGCAGGATTATCAATTGCATTATGCTGCCAGCGGGCAAGAAGCGATCGCATCCCTCGACATATTTGATCCCGATCTTATTTTGCTGGATGTGATGATGCCGGGAATAGACGGCATCGAGATTTGTCGGCAAATCAAAGCCATGTCAAAATGGCAAGCCGTTCCCATCATTATGGTGACAGCATTAAACTCAAAATCCGACCTTGCCTATTGTCTAACTGCCGGAGCCGACGACTTCATCAGTAAACCTGTAAATGCTATTGAACTGCGTGCTCGCGTGCATTCAATGCTCAGAATCAAGCAACAGTATGATAATATCCAGAACTTATACCACATCCAAGAAAATACCATCAGTGTCTTGGAAAGCACCCTCAATGAGCTGCGTGGCAACTTAGCTTCTACTCTATCCCACGAACTGAATACGCCCCTCAATGGCATCTTAGGCACGATCGGGTTGCTCAAGGACGATATCGAAAACATGGATATCGCCCAAATCCGTGAGATCCTAGGCTGGGCCCATGACTCTGCCCGTCGCCTAGAAAAATTAACGAAAAAATTCCTGATTTATTTAGGATTAGAACTATCGGCAAGTCAACAGCATAAGATCGAATCTGGCCAAGCTCAATTTTCAGCTTGCGCCATTGAAGCCCAGTTGAAATACCATGCTCAGAAGGTCAACCGTAGCAACGATCTGTTGTTAACGCTTGAGGAAGCGGAGATCGCTCTATCAGACCGATATCTATCAACGATTCTCCATGAATTAATTGATAATGCACTGAAATTCTCCTCACCAGAGACAACTATTAAAGTTAGTAGTCAAGTCCTAGGGGAGATGCTACATTTATCTGTACATGACTCGGGGCAGGGCATGACAGAGGAGCAAATTGCTAAAATTGGTGCCTTCATGCAGTTTGAGCGCAAGAAGTATGAGCAGCAGGGCAGCGGTATCGGCTTAAAAATTGTCATGAAAATTGTCGAACTGGCAGGAGGAGAGTTCTCAATTACCAGTATCTATAAAAAGGAAACAACGGTACATCTCACTCTGCCAATTGTCCGCAATTAGCAGGAGTTTTTATATCAGATCGATTTTTTATGAGGCTGCATAGAATGCGATCCCCCCTAGCCCCCCTTAATAAGGGGGGGACAAGATTCTTTTCAAAGTCAACCCCTACTCCCCTTCTTAAGGGGGATTTAGGGGGATCGAGATATGTGCAACTTCACATTAAATTGGTATCATATCGATTCCGGTTGCACCGTCCGTGATTGTTGACTATCGTGCAAGCGACAATTGCAGATTCCGGCGCGATCGCACTTTATCTGCACCCGCTACCACTAAAACCCCGCAAATCGCGCCCGCAGTGCGACAGAATCGGGATTTGCGGGTTCGCGCAGTACAATCGGGCGCTTCGCCATTTTAGACTTTAGATTTTAGATTTTAGATTTGCAATGACTGATGACTATCGGCGTAATGTAAAAATCAAAGCAGAACCCTTTTATTTGCCGCTTTCCTCATGCCTTTGCCGCGCCTGTTAACCTTAATTGCTGCTTTCTGCCTCACCCTGGGGCTGATTATTGGGCTGGTGAGTTCCTTAACAGGGCTTTACAGTCAAGTTGCGTGGTCTGCTTCTCCGCTGCTGGCTAATTTGCTGATTTTCCTGATAATTGTACTTTTGGGAACCCTAATTTTTGCGCTAGTTTACTATTTTAGGCTGCTGCAACGCCCTCAGAAAGTTAAGGGAAAACGGCCGATTACTCCGAAGATTCCTGTTGTGAAAAGTGAAGCTGCTTCGGAAAATCTTAAAGCAATTCGGCAACAAGTCGATCGCATTCAAGATGAAGTAGCGCGGCAAGCTTTGCTGTTGAGAGCCCGCGAAATTGAAGCTAGCATGGCTCGTGGCAGCGTTCGAGTAGTTGTTTTCGGCACCGGTTCTGCGGGCAAAACTTCCGCTGTGAATGCGTTGGTGGGGCGGATGGCGGGACAGGTGGGTGCGCCGATGGGAACTACCGAAGTTGGGGAAACTTACACTCTTTCATTGAAAGGAATCGATCGAGAATTAGCAATTACCGATACCCCAGGCATCTTGGAAGCGGGAGTTGCGGGAACATATAGAGAGGAATTGGCGAGGCAGTTGGCGGCGAGGGCAGATTTGATCTTATTTGTTTTGGACGGCGATTTGCGAAAATCCGAGTACGAACCGCTGCGGACTTTGGCGGAAATTGGCAAAAGGTCGATCGTGGTTTTTAATAAAGTTGACCTTTATCCCGACACCGACAGAGATGAAATTCTCACTAGGCTGCGGCAGCGAGTCAAAGGTTTTGTATCAGCAATGGATGTAGTTGCCATTAGCGCCAATCCGCAAAAAGTTGTACTAGAAGACGGCACAATTTTTCAGCCAGACCCGGATATTATGCCATTAATTCGGCGCGTCGCTGCGATTTTGCGAGCCGAAGGCGAAGACTTAATTGCGGATAATATTTTGCTGCAATCTCAGCACTTAGGAGACCAAGCGCGCAAGTTAATTGACGCTCAAAGAAGGCGGCAAGCTGATAAAGTAGTAGAGCGCTTTCAGTGGATCGGAGCCGGAGTAATTGCCGTAACGCCTTTGCCAGTTGTGGATTTACTGGCGACAGCAGCAGTTAACGCTCAAATGGTAGTAGAAATTGCCAAAATTTACGGTTGCGAATTAAATATCGATCGCGCCAAAGAATTGGCATTGTCTCTAGCAAAAACCCTAGCCAGTTTGGGAATAGTTGAAGGTGTAATTCAAGTAGTGTCAAGGGCCTTGCAGTTAAGCGTAGCGGGCTTTGTACTTGGCAAAGCAATTCAAGCAGTCAGCGCGGCTTATTTAACCAGAATTGCTGGTAAAAGTTTTATTGAATATTTCCGCCATGACCAAGATTGGGGCGATGGTGGCATCACCGAAGTTGTGCAAAGGCAGTTTCAGTTAAATCGGAAAGACGAGTTTGTCAAAGCATTTGTCAAAGATGCGATCGCCCGCGTTGTCGAACCTCTGAACATTTATCAGCAAGAATCGGAACCCGAATTAGAAATGTCAGCGGAATTGGAAGCAGAAATAGAACCCGAACCCTTGTATCCGCAGCCACAACAAGACGATTGGGAAACTTACAGCAACAAACGAAACGATGAGTGGTAATTAGTCATTAGTCATTAGTCATTAGTCGTTAGTCATTGTATCATGTCCGCTGCCACAAATGTAAATCCAGTCGGGGCGGGTTTCACCAACAATCTTTCATTCATAGGAGTTACGCTCATCAACCGGCTTGCTCTGAAAAATTTATGTCTATTTAATAGTCTTGGATGCACTTGCGACCTCAGAAACCCGGTTTCTTCGGAGATTTTTCGTTCCGAATCGAAAAAAATCGGAAAAACCGGGTTTCTCACCCCCAATGGGTAAGTTCTGTTTAATTGGATATGAGCTAATGACTAATGACTAATGACTAATGACTAAGGATTAATGATTGATTTCGCCCCACCAACAAATAAACCATCATTTCTCCTTTACCTTTAATCTCAACAGCACCGCGCTTTTTAAACAAAAATTTATCTTTTAAACGATCGTAAACTGCAGCAGTCACCTGAATTTCCCCCGGAATACCGCTTGATTCCATCCGCTGAGCAACATTTACTGTATCCCCCCACAAATCGTAACTAAATTTAGTTAAACCAATGACTCCCGCCACTACCCCACCAATATTTATCCCAATGCGGAGACTAAATTTGTGATTGTTTTGGACATTGAAGCTAGCGACAGCAGCTTGCATATCCAGTGCCATTTGGGCGATCGCAATAGCGTGATTTTCTTGCGGTTCCGGCAAACCACCAACTACCATGTAAGCGTCACCCATAGTTTTGATTTTCTCCAAACCGTGCCGTAACGATAACTCGTCAAATAGACTAAAAATTTGATTCAGAACTTTCACCGTTTCTGCCGCAGTTTTTTGAGAGGCAAAATTCGTAAATCCCACCAAATCGGCGAATAAAACGCTGACATCCGAAAAGCTGTCAGCAATTATGCTTTGTCCCTCCTGCAAGCGCTCTGCAATCGGTTTCGGCAAAATATTTAATAGCAATTCTTCAATTTTTTCTTTCTGAGACTTTGTTTTTTCCAACAGCAAGCGCGTTTCCCTTTCTGCCTGTTCCCGATAGGCGATTTCCTGCTGCAACATCAGATTTTTATCTCTCAGTTGCAACTCTAGTTCCCGCAGTCGCAATTGATTTTCTACCCTAGCTACCACCTCTACGGTTTGAAAAGGTTTAGTAATGTAGTCCGCCCCGCCAGCATTAAAGGCTTTCACCTTCTCAGAAGCTTCTACCACAGCAGTCAGAAAAATAATGGGAATGCCACGAGTGCTAGCGTTCGCTTTCAAGCGACTGCAAACTTCATAGCCATCCATATCGGGCATCATAATATCCAGCAAAATCAAGTCAGGCTGAGCCAAATCCACAGCATCGAGTGCCTGTTGACCGCTAGATGCAGCTTCTACTTTATAGCCTTTCCTGGATAAGATCAGCTCCATTAACAATAAATTGTTAAGACTGTCGTCCACAATTAAAATACTGCCCCTTAATTTTTCTGAAGATGGTTGATTCATCGGCTTGCTACGGGCTTAGTTAAACTTAATAAACTTAAGATTTATTGAAATTTATAAATTACGCACGGGTGCGTGGAAACCGAACTTTTTGGACGGAAAAACGCATTGCCGAAGGCAAGCAAGAGGAAAAAAAACAGGTTTGTGAGGGCATGATTGCCTCCTCAAGTCAAATTATACTAATTTGTCAAAACAGCGAAAGCTGGGGCTAAAATTTCATATTGCGGATAAATTCGATCGCCCAGGGCGTCGATTGATTGACTGGCGAATTGATTCACTGCTTGCTGGCTGGTTTTGAAACCAAAAATATGCCACAAGCCCCACCGTTGCAATTGGCACTACAAAAGACAAAAGAGACTACCCGGACACTTTGCAGGGGTAATTTTCCCGAAATTCTGACGCGGAGCTGGATTCAAAAGTACGATCGACATCTTGGGCGGTTGAGAAATGGGCGTGATTTTTTAATCTGATGCTCCCTGAGTCTCCAGTGCCGCATTATATTAAGAAATATAACAATATTTTTACAGATGGGGGAGACTCCGGGGGGAGCAAGTCAATCGATTTTAGATTTTAGATTTTAGATTTTAGAATTGAAGCATTGACCCCACGGATAAATTCGGGGGTTCCTTTATCGGATACAGGTTTTTTATTTCTGGACGGATGAATCACGTGGCGGGTATCCTGGATGCTTGATTGTCAAACCGAGCGATCGGATCGAACACAACTTTGATAAGATGTAAGATTGACAACAAAATTTGCTATTGTGCGTCCGGGTAAAAACAATGAGCGATCGACCAATTATTCTCGGTATTGTCGGAGACAGCGCAGCGGGCAAAACCACCCTGACGCGGGGAATTGCCCAAGTATTGGGGCCAGAAAATGTCACTGTGATTTGCACTGACGACTATCATCGCTACGACAGAAAGCAGCGGGCAGAAATCGGAATCACAGCATTGCATCCCGACTGCAATTACCTCGACATCATGCAGCAACATCTCAGTCTGCTGCGTACCGGACAAGCAATTCTCAAACCCATCTACAACCACACCACAGGTACATTCGACCCACCGGAATACATCAAGCCCAGCAAATTTGTAATAGTAGAAGGTTTGCTGGGTTACGCAACCCGAACAATCCGCGATTCTTACGACGTAAAAGTGTATCTTGCTCCTCCCGAAGAGTTGCGAACTCAGTGGAAAGTTAAGCGCGATATCATGAAGCGCGGTTATACTGAAGAACAGGTGCTTGCAGAAATAAAAAAACGCGAACCAGACTCTGAAGACTTCATTCGTCCGCAGCGCAAATCGGCCGACGTTGTAGTTAGTTTTTACCCGCCCGAAGCGGATAATGAATCCAATTTGAGCGTGCGTTTAGTGCTCAGACCGACAATTCCTCACCCGGATTTTACTGAAATTTTAGGTCGAGGCAGCGAGAGTTTTAAACCTGCAATTCGCTTGGGACTCGATCGGGATATGGGCAAACCTGTTGACGTTTTGGAAGTAGACTCCCACGCTACCAGCGAGCAAGTAAACGAACTGGAAATGATGTTGTGTAGCGAGTTGCCGCACCTGCGGGGATTTTGTTCCGCCCAAGGCAACCCGGAAATTGGCAAACTGATCGGCACAACTGGCGAAGTTTTGCAAAGTTACCCGCTAGCTTTGACGCAGTTGCTAGTTGCATATCACATGATGAAAGCAATTCATGTCTATTAGTTAGTTGTTAGTTGGCAGTTGTTGGTTGGCAGTTGTTGGTTGTTATTGGTTATTGGTTATTGCAATGACCAATAACCAATAACCAATAACTAATGTACTCGCAAAGTCAGATTAGCATTAGCCAATTGCTGAATTGGCAGCGAGACTGGCAACTGACTTTGAGGTGCGGGCAGCATTTCGCCTCGGAAGTCAAGGAGGGTGACGAGCAGCAGGTAGGCAACTGCTAAAACTATAGAAATCACCCCAGTGATAATAGCAATAATTTTTGAACGATCCATATTCAGCAAATTTCAAGTGTAGCTAATATTAGTTTAACATTAAAAATAGCAATTATTACTTAACTTATGCAATAGAATATAATCAGGTGCTAGTTATTTCTCTGACAAAAATGGAACCTCTTGTAGATGCGCCAACTTCCACCGAGATGCCCAGAGCTACCCCAGTGGTGGAAACATTTAATCTGGGGAAGTTCTACCGTACCGGCTTTTGGATGAATGAAAAAATTGAATCGCTCAAAAATTGCACTCTGAGTGTCTCTGAGGGGGAAACTTTCGGGTTGTTAGGGCAAAATGGAGCTGGGAAAACTACGCTGCTGAAAACTTTGCTGGGTATAGTGCGGCCGACTTCTGGCAGGGCGCTGCTGTTGGGGAGGCCTTTGGGCGATCGCACTGTGAAGCAGCGAGTCGGCTATTTGCCTGAAAATCCCTATTTTTACGATTATCTCACGGGCTGGGAATTCTTGCAATTTGCGGCGGGGTTATTTCAAATTCCCTCCTCGATTCAGCGGCAGCGAATTCCGCATTTGCTAGACTTAGTTGGGCTATCTCAATCGGCGGCAAGAAAAAAACAGTTGCGCCAGTATTCTAAGGGAATGCTGCAACGGATCGGCATGGCTCAAGCTTTGATTAACAATCCAGATGTGGTATTTTTGGATGAGCCGATGTCTGGTTTAGATCCGATGGGGCGCTATCAGATGCGGGAGATAATTTTATCGCTGAAAAATCAAGGAAAAACAATTTTTTTTAATTCGCATATATTGTCTGATGTGGAGAAGATTTGCGATCGAGTGGCAATTTTGGCGAAGGGTGAGTTAATCTGCAGTGGTGCGATCGACGAACTCTTGGGTAATACTGAAACTTACCGGGTTGAAGGTAGGGGTGGCCACTTGAACATCCTGCAAAAATGGATACCGGATATGGAAGTTGATAATGATTTGTGGTACGGTCATTTGCAGGGCGATCCGAAGGAGTTTATTTCTAGTCTGAGTGGTACGGGAGGGCAGCTAATTGCCATGAATTTGGCTAAGCCTACTTTGGAAGAGTTTTTTATGCAGCAACTCCAAGAAAGAGGGATTTATTCTAGTGGTTGAAGTTAATAAAATCGGCGGTTGAAACCGGGCGGTTGAAACCGCGGCTACACAAACAAAGTCCGCCTTCGCGGACTATGGAAACGGGCAAGATGCCCGTTCCACAAGAGTTTAATTTTCTTGTGGGGAGTAGGGGTTGGGCATCTTGCCCGCCCCTGAAAGGCTAATGTTTTTTACCTCTGTTAACAATGGCAACTGTAGATTTCCACACACCAACTCTGCACAATTCCACTGCCGCAAATACTCACAAACTTCAGAAATAATCGCATTTGCTGCATCTAAATCTCCTGCTTGAGAAGCATGATAGTGCGCTCTGATTAGGGGCTTAATATCCTCGATTTCTTGCCATTCCGATTCCGGTTTGAGGGGAATGCTGATATAATAGTGATAGGCTTGGCGGTGGGCGGTACGGAGATTTTCAGGATTTTGATTTAGCAGGTACTCGCCCTTTTCTCGGACTAGGGGATGCAAGTGATAGGATTTGAGGTGGCGATCGTAATATAGCAATTGTCGGCGCTTGAGTGCCTGAATAATATTTTCTTTGAGTTCATACTTGCTAACTTCTGGCATTTGAGCGCTAATCCCTGCAAAAGATAGCGGGTATTCTGAGGTTTGGTAGACAGAAATTTGGCTGAGACAAGTTTGCTCGCCGTCGCTGAGACGGGCTATCATTTCATCAATTAATCTCTCAATATCTCGAATCAGCAACCAGTCTCTCTGGTGCAGAAAAATCCCGACATTTCCCTGAAACTCGGTATCGTCTCGAATCAAGGCTGCGACGAGTTGTAAGGCTTTGGGATGTCCAGAATAGCGATCGCACATTTCGGCTAATTCTTCTGGATTTGCAGTCAGATTAAAAGATTGCAAGAGGGCAACGGCGGCATCTTGATCCAATCCGTTTAGCTGGATTTCGCGGGTGACTGTTGACGGCAATTCGGCTAAGCTTTCGCGACTGGTGAAAATAATTTTGCTTTGATGTTCTGTTTCTAATAGTTGTTTGAATAACCAAGCATATTCGGCACAATCGTCTGCGAAATAACCAGCCGCTTTTGCCTCTCCAGCTTTCAAAAGTGTGTCGGCGCGATCGAAAACGAGCAAGCAAGGTTTTTCTCTGAGGATTTTGAGCAAACTTTCGGTTTTTTTGCCACAGTCATTTTGAGCAGTGACGGCTGCGGTAATGTCGCCGTTGGATAGGGTGAATAGCAGGGAGTCAATTGTGCGATCGCACGGGGGTGCTTTGCCTGTTGCTGATTGCAAGGATTGCCAAGCGGCGCAGGTGAAGGGAGTTTTTTCTGTGTGGAGTTGGCGAATTAGTTGGCTGACGAGGCTGGTTTTTCCGATGCCTGGTAATCCGACAATTGAGATGGCTATGGGAACCCCCCAGGGCGGGCACGGGGGCACCGCCCCTACAAGATGGGGTTCAACAATTAGGGTTTTTAAGGTGTCGATTTCTTTGGTGCGCTGTACCCAATTTCGGACGGGGGGTAAGTTTTCTGGGAGGGGGAAAGTGCGATCGGTTTGGTTGTCTTGGGGGATATCTGCGATCGCGGCGGCTAAAAGTGGTTCTGTTTTCTGAATTTTGTAGCCTTCAGCAATGTATTCCCAGTTTTCTATTTCTACCGCTTTGCAAATATTGATAAAGTTCTCTCGTCTAATTCCTATTTTCGCCCAAAACCGCTTTAAGGTAGCTGTTGAAACTAAAGCGGCAACACACCAAGTATCCTCAGTTTTATTCCATCCGAGATTGCGTCTTACCATGTCAATGATTTTTAGCCCTTCTTCGGATGCTCTGAGCAAGCCTGCCATTGGTACTCCTCTACGGAAACTCTGCCTTAGTAAAGAATGTTACACGATTTGGTGAGCCAAATGAGCCAAATGAGCCAAGTGAGCCTTTGATGTTGAGCCAAATGGTGAGCCGTTAAGCCTATACAGATTCAGGATTGTGGAGTATTGTGAAATGATGTGTTTGGTTGTCAGGTACGTTTGACGGTGCATCTGGCGGGCGATCGGGGATACAGCTTATCTGCTGTTGGGAGCAATGTAAAGTTTTATTACAAAAACTGGGCGAACTGCATAAAAAGCAGAGAAACGCCCTGATAGATATCTAGGAAAGCTTGCTAGGCGGGCTTTGCTGGTTTTGACGCAACTATATTTTTGAGGAGATGGGATTTATGAAGTTACTCACAGATGATGTGTTGTTGGGTAGTGCAGTGGATGCGGGTGCGATCGGGCCTCTGGAGGAAGAGATTAAGGGCGATCGAATCTTGTCCTATGGTTTGGATACCCGCAATGCTAGCCAGTTAGGGGCTAGTTCGTCTTTCATTTCGACCTTCGACGGACTAAGCGGACAAGTTGGAACGATCGATCCGTCAGCCAAATTCACCCAAATTGCTAGTACCTTCAGTTTCTCCGACATCGCTGTTTCTAAAGACGGGACGATTTTCGGAATTACGCCCACTCAGTTATTCAAAATCGATCCAGTATCGGGTTTAAGTTCATTTGTTGGCGGCCTTCCTGCGGGTGTCAACATGAATGCTCTAGAATTTGCCAATGATATCCTTTATGCGGCTGGGGATTCTAACTTATACGCGATTAATACCACTAATGCGGGAGTATATTTAATCGCTGACTTGGAATCTACTGGATTCAATAGCAGTGGGGACTTGGCATTTGATGCTCCGAATAATCGATTTTTAGCGACATCGAAGGGGGCGACAAGCGATAGTTTGTATGCGGTGTCTCTAACTGGTCAAGCAGCCAAAATTGGCGATATTGGCTTTAGTAATATTTTAGCCTTGATGTTTGAGGGCGAGAAACTTTTTGGTTTCACGGCGGATGGGGCGCGAATTGCGATCGATCCTGGAACAGGAGCGGGGGTTTTTGATACCCTTGTCAAAGGTATTAGCGATCGAATTGGGGGAGCATCTGGTATTCAAATTAAGAAAGGAGAGATACTGTCGAGCACTCCGGGAACAATTCTGTCAGCGGATACGATCGATGTGTTTTTGCCACCAGGTGGCGAAATTACTTTAGATATTACAGTCACAGTGCCTGGGGATGCTTCTAGTTCGACCACTCGCAGCGCATTAAGTGTTGAAAGTGTGGATACTGTGGCTGCTCAGATGCCAAGTTCTTCAACGGTTAGTGCAAGTGCGACAACTGACCAGCTTCCACTTGATGTTTTTCTACTGCAAGACCTTTCAATCTCGTTTGACAATGATTTACCTGTTGTCCAAAAGTTAGTTCCAAATTTAGTTAGTAGACTGCAAGGTATTCAACCTAACACCACATTTGGGGTTGGTTCCTTCATAGACAAGCCTATAAATCCCTTTGGTAACTCAGCAGATAGTGATTATGTCTACCGCACAAATCTGCCCCTAACTACAGATACGACAGCGCTACAGTCAACTGTAGATAATTTTATAATTCGCTCTGGCGGAGATCCCCGTGAAGCGCAACTGGAAGGACTACTGCAAACAGGACTTCGCAGTCAAAGTGAAATTGGTTTCCGTGACGATGCACGCCGTGTTGCTGTGGTGGCTACAGATGCACCGTTTCACCAGGCTGGAGATGGTAGTGAGGCAGAAATCACAAATCCCAATAACCTCGACACGATTCTTGATGGAAATCCGCCTGGCACTGGAGAAGACTATCCATCGGTTCCACAAGTTAGGGAAGCATTGATCAATGCTAATATTGTACCAGTTTTTGCTGTTACCAATGCTCAAATTGCCACTTACAGAGACTTGGTTGATAACAGTGATGGTGATGGATTAGGATTTGGTTCTGTTGTAGAGTTAGACTCGGATAGTTCAAATTTGGTGGATGCGATCGCCACAGGGTTAGACGTAGTTGGAAGAGAAATTAATGTTGTTCCAGTTAGCGACGATTTTGGTTATGTGAAGGAGATTACACCGCCTAAGTTTACTGACGTTTTGCCAGGACAAAAGCTGACTTTCAGGGTTAAGTTAAAGTCTGATGGTAAAGGTGGTGATGATACTTTGAACTTGCGGGCTCTTGGCTTTGGCGACACGAAGATTAATATTGTTACAGATCGAGTTCCCACGTCAGTCAACAACCCTCCCCCAGTCATACAAGGTTCTGTAACTGGTGAATTCAAATTATCGCTTGATGATCTTTCATTGCAACAGAATCTGGTAGCAACGGCTGGGGGTCTTCTTGGTGGTGCAATAGGAGTAACCTTTGTTAACCCATTAGCTGGACTTGCTACAGCGGTAGGAGCCGCTTATGCTGCTCCAAAACTCGCTGAAGGTGCCGGCTCTTTTCCTTATGGAGTCTTGGGTCGTACACAGTTTGAAATCACAGATCCCGACAATTTTTCTCCGAAAAAGCGCGAAATCGAGCTAAAACTGTTTAGCCCTACAGATAAGCAGCCATCTCCTTTTGAATCAGAAACTGAAACAGGAAAAACCTGGGTTGTTATTCACGGGTGGAATGATGGGTCAACGGGAAAATTACCCGAACTAGCAACAGCTTTAGCAAATGTCCGACCTAACGATCGAGTTTATTTCTTAAACTGGGAGCAAGCTTCTGTTAATGGTCGCATAAGTAATGATGATACAAACGATTTAGAGTCATCTCTAAGAGTAGGTAACTATTTTGCTGCGAAGTGGATTCGACCCGTTGCAGAATTTGTGGTCACGGAACTACTAGACAAATTAAAAATAGATTCTGTGGCTGCTAGCAAAAATCTAAACTTAATAGGTCATAGTCTGGGTTCATTAGTCAGCGGTGAAATCGGTCGCCTCTACAAAGATGGCTTTAAAGATGACAAAGGCAACGAAATAAAACCTAATGGAGTAGGTGTTAACACTATTGCTGCTTTAGATCCGCCATCGGAAAGCAGCATCGATCTCTTAACTCTTGGAGGTGTTGACTATGATTTAGATGGTCGAAATACTCAAGCAGATTCGCCCAATAACTTTAGTGAAGTCTCTAATTACTCTCTAGCACTTGTAGGATCACGAAGCCTTGCCGGAAATCAGCAACTTGCTGCCACTGCTGATGAGTCATTTCAGATTGATTTTGGTGGTTTGAGCGTGCCAGTAGATGAACACGGTCAAGTTGTTCAGACTTTCACAAACTTGCTGAATCAGACAAAAAAGGATCAGCCGTTAGGATTACTCCAGCAAGAAATTATCAAAGATAGAATCCTCACCGATCAAGGGCGTTTCAGTACAAAAAAAAATGCTTACTCTTACCCTACCAATCCTATAGATCCTAGATCCGAAAGACTTTTTGTCCATGAAGGAATTATGTCTGTTCAAGCACCCGATAGACCAATCTTTCTTGCTATTAAAGATACTAATTTAGCAAATGATGATATAGTCTACGGCAGTATTGATGATAACATAGGCGATCGCAAGCTAGACGGAAGTAATTTTGGTGGTCTTTTAGGGGTAACTGGTAACTCTATCTTTACAGGCTCAGGAAATGACAAAATATTTGGTGATACTGGTAATGATGAAATTAATGGCGACAGCGGAGATGATACGCTCATTGGTAGTTCAGGTAACGATACGCTGATAGGCGGTGATGGGTTATTGGATTCTGGAAAAGATGTACTTGAAGCCGGAAAGGGCAACGACTCAATAAGGGGTGGTGGCGATAATGACATACTCACTGGTGGAACAGGCTCAGACAAATTAGATGGTGGTGGTGGTGATGATGTCCTCTACGGCGGGACTGACAAAGAGCAAGACATACTAACTGGCGGTTTGGGTAATGATTCATTTCTTTTGGGTGCTGGCACTGGTTTGCCTATTACAGATGAATCCAATCGAGACAAGGTTGATATTATTGAGGACTTTCGTGCTGGTATTTTGTTAGGTTTTGGCCGAGGTGGCGACCCTCGCGGTATTAGTAGAATTGGATTGATAAATGGATTAAAAATAGGAGAAATAGCAGTACAAACATTTGGTGAGTTAGTCTTAAACGAAAAGACAGCGATTATTGCTAATGGTCAGTATTTGGCTGTTATCAAGGGTGGGTGGTTCAATAAGAATGATTTAAATCTTACTGAAATACCAAATTTAGTATTGTAACGGTTGCGGTCAGGTAGCTAAGTCGATCGCCCTTGACGACAAAAAGAGCGATCGCCCTCTAAAACAATCCCCACAACCACCGTCCTTAAATCCCAACCCTCTCACAGACCTTGAATCATGATTAAACTAAAATTCAAAATATTAGCAACACTAGCCCTAATCAGTGCAATTGGCATAGATTGTACCAGCCTAGTCAAACCAGCCACCGCACAAACCGCCGCATCTCTAGCCTATCATCTCAAACAAGCAGGCGCTAAGCTGTATGGCGCTTCTTGGTGTCCTTACACTCGAAGACAGGCGCAATTGTTCGGAGATTCCTTCAGCCAAGTTCAATACATTGAATGCTACCCCAATGGTAGAAATGGTGAATTTAATTCGCAGTGCCAGAGAGCCAGAGTTTTTACCTATCCTACATGGGTAATTGGTGCTCGCACGAATGATAGTATGATGTCTATTCAAGAACTAGCCAATTTTTCTAATTACGGTACACCTTCAAATACCAACGACCAAGTAAAAATATGCGACTATAAAGCTGACCTGATTTTTTATGAAAGAAATCCTCAAATGTTGGGTCGTAAAATTTCTAGTTCTCAATCTAATTTAGCCAATGAATGGTCAGGAATTAGAAGGAATATTCGGGGATGTCAGTAACGCACTAAAGCCTTAGAATAAGTATTGCAGGACTTATGCGCTCCGACCAAGAAACCGGGTTTTTACCGAATCTGTGGGCTTCGGCGAAGTATTTTCGCAAAAACCCGGTTTCTGGGCTCCATGCGTAAGTCATAATACAGATAAATTGCGTTTTTATCTATCCGCATTCATTCCGTTTATCTGTGGTTGCTAAAAAGAGCGATCGCCCTTCGCCCTCACAAATACTCTACCATTCCGACCATATCTTCCGGTGTGTAAATTTCATAGAGCAAAATCAACATTTCTATTACTTGTCCGATCGAACGACTCCCCTGTTTAAAATAAGCCACACCAGGATGATCCTTGCTCATACCAGCCATAACTAGAAAATCTCGATCCTGAGTGACAAGCACTCGCTGCTGTTGTTGAATAAACAACCACTGCTGCTCATCTATCTTAGTCCTTAATCCTGCTTCAACCGTTGTAGTCACATCAATGCCATAGAGACGTAACGCCCTAGCAATGTCACGATCGATATGCTCATCTAAATGAAACCTAATTCGCAGACTCACCTTTTAATTCCTTTATTTTTGCTTGCAACCTACCTGGATTTTGACGCATAAATTCATCCACAAAAGCATCATCTTCTGCCATTTCTATGTCAATTGCTTGGCGATGATCGTAATAATAAGCCATAGCGTCATAAACTGCTGCTACAAGCAGATCGTATTTAGTGGCAATTTCTAAAAGAGAATAACCCATTTTTAGGTGCATCACCATCACATCTTGTACGGCGATTCTAGTTCCAACAATCCGGGGTTTACCGCCTCGTATTCCCGGTGTCATTTCAATGTGTTCTACACTTACTGTTGTTGTCATGATTTTTTATTAGGTATGATTCAAAAATAATACTATTATAGCCAAAATAAAGATTTTTACAAGCTCGCTCGCTTGGAATTTGGAATAATAGCGATCGCCCTTAATCCCTCCCCATCCATCCGCCTTCATCTTCGGTTGCTAAAAAGTACGTGAAGCGAAGCTATCCCGAAGGGAATCGCCCTTACGACAAAAAGTGCGATCGCCTTTCCCCCATCCACATCCATCGGCGTTCATCTGCGGTTGCTAAAAAGAGCGATCGGCCTTACGACCAAAAGTGCGATCGCCCTTCATCCATGATAAAATTAAATCACAGCAGTGAAAGCTAACTCGCATAAATGACCGACGAAACTCGACGAGAAATAGCGAGACGACTAGCTAGAGAACTAGCATCAAGGAAAGTCATCTCACCCATAACACCCGGACAAGGCTTTCAAACTTTTGGTGAATTTAAAAGAACGATCGGGGTGGCAGGAGCGGGGTTAGCGTGGCATCATATAGTTGGGCAAACAACATCAAACTTACAACGATTTGGGGCAGAAGCAATACACAATACAGGCAATCTCGTCCGGCTAGAACACGGTACTGGGTCAATTCATCAGGAAATTACCAATTTCTACAACTCCGTCCAACCTTAATTAACAGGTACGAATACTCTAACCGTGAGAGGGTGGCTCAGCACTCAATCTTTTGCAGAACAACAAGACTTTGGCATTAGAGTTATTATAGCTTTCGGAGGAACAGTTTAATGCTGACTCTAGATATCCAATCAATCCTCAATTCTATTCCCAATGAAATTAGCTGGCAAGACATCGTACAGTTTGAAAATCTAGACGCTCGTGTTAGCATTGCTAATGACCTTTGTGCTAACATTATTGGTGTCAATGAAAGTACGATCGAATTGTGTCCCAATGAAAATCCTCCCGATCGTTTAGAACAACTGGTTTGGTGGTGGGTTGTGCGTCCAGATTTAGGAGCGGCGATTGCCAAAGAAGCTCCTCAAGAACTCAAAAATATTATCAGTCAATACATTCTGCAAAATTGACAAAAACCAGCGCTCATCTGTGGTTAGAAAAAGAGCGATCGCCCTTAAAATCCGAATAGACAAACAACATCTAATTTGTTATAATTAAGTAAAACTCAACCAACCGAGTTTTACCCAACTTTATAATAGCTGAAAGATATGTTTTGGATTTTGAAAAACTTAATCAGCACAGATCCACAAGGACACCTCAGTTTAAAGCTCGAACCCAAGTCAACAGAGTATCGCGTTCTCGTCAACGAAGCCGGACAAATTTTATTAGACCCAATAGCCAACATACCCGATCGCACTTCATCGGGTTCTGAGATATCGCTGTTAAAATAGAAGCATCATTCCCTCATAACTCATCTCACCATAAAAGTGTATGAAAATAGAAGACTATCCACTGGCTAAAGAATTGATATTCGATGCCGAAGGCAACATTAGTCAAGTTATTCTAGATTATACCGACTATCAGTATTTCCTAGAAGCGATCGAAGATAAAGGACTTCTCCAGGCTATGCGCGAAGTAAAAAATGAAAACCCGTTAAATTTAGAGCAAGCACTTGCAGAACTGGAAACTGAATGAAAGTCGAATATCTACCCAGTTTTTTGAAAGATTTAAAAGCTCTTAAAAGTACGCCTGTGTTTGAGTAAATCAAGGATTTTGCTTTTGCGGAAATTCCAAATAGTAATGATTTACAAACAAGTGTTAACTTAAAAAAATTGAAAGGTGAGGATAATGCGTATCGGCTTCGGGTTGGAGACTATCGAATAGGTTTTTATTTTGATGGCAAAACTGTTACTTTTGCCAGGGTGCTTCACCGGAAAGATATTTATCGCTACTTTCCACCATAAAGCTGTTTTTACTATGGCAGAATGTTTTGGGCAACTTGTCCTTGTCCTTTGAAATAGTAAATTAATGTATTTGTATCCAAAATGTACATCTAAAAGCTCTCCCGCCAGATGTCTTCCCCCGACTCCGCACGAATCGATTCCAGAGTAGGAAAGTCTTCTGCCCATGTTCCAGCTAGGGAATAAACCAATTCTGTCGAAGGAGTTAAAGAATCTACTGTGTCGGTGGATTGGTTATCATTCAGGTACTTGGCACGAATCAACTCAGCGAAAGTGAGAATTTCGCTAGCTTGGTTTTTGGGAAGGGTTTTAACGATCGCGTAAATCTGTTCAATGATAGTCATAATCGGGTGAGAAATCAACAGTCGTTAAATTTTATTTTAGCAATAGCGATCGGCTTTTTCGTGTCAGTTTTCATCTGGGTTTCAAAAAGAGCGATCGCCCATTCCTACTTTTTCCAAAACTCACTGCGCCAAAACTTCCCTAATCCTTTCCCGAAACAAACGCACCGCTGCCCTTTGTCCAATACTTTTACTTTGTTCTATCAAACCAGGAATTTCGGCGATCGGCAAAAACGGAAAAGCCAGACTATTCTCCCTCTCTTCGTAATTACCCTCAACCAATTGATACACTTGAAGACATAGATTGCGATATCTCCAGATTTCAGGAACCCCCAGAGAAGCATAAATTGAGAACTTATTCAAAGAAGAACTCGTGTAGTCTGATTCGACTACCAAATCCGGTGGCGGATCGGCAGGTAAATTAATTTCATCTTTATCTCTAACTAAAGATTCATTTTGAATGTAAAAACAAGTATCCGGTTCAATAGCACGAGTTAAATCTTCCCGTTCCAGAGTCAACGCACCGAGGCTCATAGCTTCAATTTCTAACTCATCTGCTAAAGCTCCAATAAATAGTTCCAGCATGACTTTAGGTCTTTCATGTTTCGGTAATGGCATTCTGATTTCTAAAACTCCTTCAGCATAAGCAATTCTCCACGCTCTACCGTCGCCGACATCAGACATTATCGCTTTAAATGTTGACCATTTAATGCCTGTCAAAGTAATTAGTTTTTCCTCGCTACTTTGTATAGGAGGAGTCAATGTGGTTGTTACCATAGCAGGTATAATTAGTTAAGCTTTGATTGATTTTAACACACCCTTCTCCCATCTGCATCCACTGTGGCACGGGCAGGACGCCTGCTATGGAAGTGACTCATTTCCACTGTGGCACGGGCGAGACGCCCGTGCTATGGAAGCAGTTAAAAAAAGTGCGATCGCCCTTAACAAAAAAAGTGCGATCGCCCCTTTCAATTCCTAACCAGAAATCACCTCATTCAAAAGATGAGCCTGAGAACCCTCAAGCCGAGGCCCATGAATCTGCACCACCCTAGAAGCCAAGAAATTGCCCCAGCGAGCCGCTTGTGTAGAACTTAAACCGTTAGTAATTCCAAACAAAACACCCCCCGCAAAAGCATCCCCAGCACCCACAGTATCGATCGCCTTTACCGGAAATCCAGCCACATCAACAATCTGTTTGTTCTCCACCACCATGCAGCCTTTATCCCCATTAGTGATAAAAGCCAAATCCGAAATATCGCTCATTTTCCGAGCGCACTCTTCCAGAGATTCCTCCTTAAAAAAGCTCCGAACTTCATCAGCATTGCAAAAAATTACATCGCAATATTCCGAAACCACCTTGTGAAAATCATCAGCAAATCGATCGACCAAAAAGCCATCCGAAAAAGTAAAAGCCACCTTCACGCCCAGACGCTTAGACTGTTCCATCGTCTCAATGCTAGCCTTTCTAGGGTCTGGAGCATCCCAAAGATAACCCTCAACATAACTGTACTTGCAGTGAGCCAGTCGATCGACATCAATATCAGTCGTCGCCAGAGTAGTAGAAACACCCAGATTAGTACACATCGTGCGTTCCGCATCCGGCGTAGTCAGCACAACACAAGTACCAGTCGGCTCCTTCGACTCAGCAGCAGGATGCACGTTAAAATCAATCCCCGCCGCCAGCAAATCTTGCCGATAAAATTCGCCGTTAGTATCCTTAGCAACCTTCCCCGAATAATACGCTTTACCGCCGCTCTGAGCCAAACCAATCATCGTATTTGCCGCCGAACCGCCCGATCGCATTTGCAGCGAATTGTGTTCTAAATCGTGCAAAATCCCCCCCTGCGTTTCCGAATTCATCAGCGTCATCCCGCCGCGATTCAGCCCGTGGCCGAGTACAAATTCATCTTCCACCAATGCTAGGATGTCTACAAGGGCATTGCCTACGCCAAACACATCCACTGAACCAGATTCTTGATTATTTTCTGTCATCGCTGCTGTTTTTTACACTAACTATCAACTCTATAATAAATCGGATTAAAGTCAACATCCCCACTCCCAATCTAAACTCCCCAACTTAAAATCTAAAATTCACAATCCAAAATCCCCAATCTAAAATCTAAAATCTAAAATCCAAAATCTAAAATCGCTATGACTTGTCTCCCACCTTTGATTCAGCAAATGTTGCAGCCCGGTTTTTACCCGCACGGGGTGACAGAACCAGTGCAGCTAATTCAGACTCACGCTTCCTTTGTCCTGCTGACAGGAGATTATACTTACAAAATCAAGAAACCAGTCAATTTTGGCTTTTTGGACTATTCAACTTTAGAGAAACGGCAGCATTTCTGCAACGAAGAATTGCTGCTGAACCGACGCACTGCACCGGAAATTTATCTAGAAGTTTTGCCAATTCTTAAAAGGGGCGATTCTTTTCACTTTGGCAGGAGCTTACCTGCTATAACTCCGGCTGAAGTTGCTGTAGAATATGTGCTGAAAATGCGAGAATTTACTCAAGATTCGCTGTTGCTCAGTTTGTTGGAACGCGGACTGTTGACCGAGCAAATTATGGCAGACTTAGGGCGGGAGGTTGCCAATTTTCACAGCAGGGCAATTAGTAATAGCTACATTCGCAGATTTGGCGAAGTCAGTCAGATTCGCACAGCAATAAACAACAATTACCGGATTTCGGAAAAATATATCGGCGGGCCGCAAACTCAGACACAGTATCAGGAAAATAAAGATTATACTGATGCATTTTTTGCGAATAATAAAGAGTTATTCAACCTACGGATAGCCAATAATAAAATTCGCGAGTGTCACGGAGATTTGCACTTGCGGAATATAGCATTGTGGCCAGATAAAATATTGCTGTTCGACTGCATTGAATTTAACGAGCCTTTCCGCTTTGTTGATGTCATGTACGATATCGCTTTTACAGTAATGGATTTGGAATCGCGGGGGCGCAGAGACTTAGGCAATGCTTTTCTCAATACTTATATCGAAGAAACAGGGGATTGGGAAGGACTGCAACTGTTGCCTTTGTATTTGAGTCGTCAAGCTTATGTTAGAGCGAAAGTAACTTCGTTAATGTTGGACGATCCCGCTATTTCAACAGCTCAAAAAGCAGATATTTCACAGACAGCAGCTCATTACTATAAACTGGCTTGGGAATACACAAAACCGCGCCGGGGAAAGTTAACTTTGATGTCTGGTTTGTCGGGTTCTGGCAAGAGTACAGCAGCTCGATATTTGGCTCGCCACACAGGGGCAATTCACATTCGATCCGATGCTGTTCGGAAACATTTAGGCGGCATTCCTTTAAATGAACGCGGGGGGCAAGATTTGTACTCGGATGAAATGACGGCACAGACTTATGGTAGATTGTTAGAGTTGGGGATAATTCTGGCTGACCGAGGTTGGGATGTGATTTTAGATGCAAAGTTCGATCGCCAAAACTTGAGAACCGATGCGATTAATCAGGCTCAATCCCACGGCTTACCCCTGCAAATCATTTACTGCACCGCACCAATTGAAGTATTGCGAGAACGACTGCAACAGCGCTGCGGCGATATTGCGGACGCGACGGCAGAACTATTGAGCTCGCAGCAAGCAGCTTTTGAAGCTTTTACAGAATTAGAGCAAATTTCTGTAAAGATTGTAGATACCCTGCAAGACTTAGAGGTACAATTAAACGAGATTTGTGGGGAGTAGTTGCAGTTCGATCGCCCTTGGCAATTTGATTGTCTGCTAATATTGTAAATATCTTTCTGTTTTATTACAAAAAAAAGTTGCAGCTTATGCCAAAATTTACCGGAGACTCCAAGGGCTTTAGCCCCGCGCTGATATGGTTTGTGTTGTTTACCGTTGGGTTTCGCTTAGTAGGATCTACGCTGCCCCTGAGTCTTGGCCTTGGTGTCATTGGTGGCGTGGCAGCAGGTTTAATTGTCGCTTGGTGGCACAACGAATTACTACTCAACCCGAATGTAAATTCCAAGGACAAAACCTCGGATGCTATCCTCAATAAAGAAGTAGTGCAAACGGACGCCCATAAATATAGCAAAACCTCTAGGGGTGATGCTGCTACATTTTTTGGCTGGTTATCTGGACCAGAGGATCGTCGCTAGCTTTAGTTATTAGTCATTAGTGATTAGTCATTAGTTAACAGTTAACAGTCACTAATGCCCTGGGCCCAATACCCAATACTTCGGCTACGCGAGCTTACAAGTTCCCAATGCCAAATTCCCAAGTGAATGTTTGTATTTCTATCGAAACTCCTGCCGCTGTTTATTTATCCTTTGGGGTTGAGTTGCCTGTTAATGATGGCGGCTTTAATCACACTTTGGAAGCGTCCCAAATGGGCGGCGGCCCCAATTGCTGCGGCTCTAATTATTTTACTCCTCGGAAGTAGCGGTTGGGTTTCAAAATCGTTAGTTCGATCGCTCGAATGGCAAAACTTACCAACCGCCGAACTCCCCCAAGCTGAAGCGATTATCGTCTTGGGTGGCGGTGTCAAAGCAGCTTTACCTCCCCGTCCTTGGGTAGAATTAGCGGAAGCGGGCGATCGAATAATCTACGGTTCCCGACTTTACCGGCAAGGCAAAGCTTCCTGGTTAATTCTCAGCGGCGGTAGAGTAGATTGGAAAGGCGGGGGCTCTCCCGAATCGGCAGACATGGCAGAAATTGCCCAAACAATTGGTGTACCGGCATCAGCAATTCTGCAAGACCCCGATTCACACAACACTTATCAAAATGCCGTCAACGTGCGGAAAATTTTAGATGCTAAAGCTATAAAAGGGCCGGTTTTGCTAGTGACATCGGCTATGCACATGACCCGATCGCTCTTAATTTTCCAGCGTCAGGGAATAAAAGCAATTGCCGCACCCACAGACTTTCAAATAACGCAGCAGGATATCGCAGCCTCCGAAAGCAATTGGCAAGCAGTCGCCTTGGATTTATTGCCGGACACCTATCAGTTAAACCAGTCAACTAAAGCTTTGAAAGAATACATCGGCTTAATCGTTTATCGTCTGCGGGGATGGCTTTAACAGAATTTTAGATTTTAAATTTTAGATTTTAGATTGAAGAATTTAAACCAATATTCAATCCGGTTGCATCCCAATTATAGGGGCAGGTTTATATAATTTGTCTATACTTATCAAATATCTGGGCGAACCGGCCCCTACAAAACTTCATCAGATAAGATTCTAAATCAAACGGATACGATCTAAAATCTAAAATCTAAAACCTAAAATCTAAAACCTAAAATCTAAAACCTAAAATCTAAAATCTAAAATCTAAAATCTAAAATCGATTGAGTGTGTTAGCTTAAAGTCATTACAGCCAATATTAGCCACCGTCGCCCCCAAACAATCATGCTGCCCCACGAGTTGCAAAACATTGCCCCAGAACCGACTCCCGCGGCCGAAATTTTTCAGAGACACCAAATTGTCCGCGAGTTTTACGACGAAATTAAGTACCGTCAAGAACTAGAACTTCACTGCCAGTGGTATTACGCTACAGCAAAGCAGCATCAGCAGGAATTGCAGAAAATGCAGGGAGATTGGAATATTTTAGGTTGGTTCAGCCGCAGACGGTCGAAAAATTAAGCGTTAAATAAATTACGAATATTAACTTAATCACACTTTAAAAAACTGAAGCCCAAGATCCCGACTTCTTAAAGAAGTCGGGGATCAAACAGCTAGACTTCAGAAGAGATCAATTCAACCTCATCTTCTTTGAAATGAGCTTTAAATTTTTTGTCAAACTGAACTAGAACCGGCCAATTGGCACTTACAGGTCTGCCCTGCCATTCCTGAACGATCGCCACGACTTCTCCTTCCATACCCTTAATATCAAATGGTTGACTGCGATTTTCAGGATGGTGGTAGACAACAACAGAGTTTTTAATGCAAACGCGATCGCCAACTTTCATAAATTTAAACTTAGTGTTCTTTCTTCCAAACTCTACAAAGCGCGAAAGTGCAGAACACTTGTACGCTTTGGGGACAGTCTTTTTATCTTCCCACATAAGTAGAGCGAAAACTTAAACAAAATTGGCGGTTCTCTGTCGGTGCTTGGATCGCCAGCCAAGATCGGCATGGAGGCATCCAGGCCGATCTATTCTCGGTTGAACCCGCAGGCCCGATCGGCCTTTCAAGCTTGATCGGGCGGATTCTCAAGGGCGGGAATTGATGCAGGCTAATCGGGAAACGATTAACTTAACTGATTTAACCAACACTCAACATCAACAGCCAAGGTTTGACCCAACTCCAGCAACTGCCGGATCGAAGACAACTCCCAGCCGCCGCCTGAACCCGCAATCTCCAAGGCAACAGCAGCCACCGCATTTTCGCCCGCCGAGGCCTCTTGCCGTTGCAGCCAGCCCAAACACAGAGGCACAATTTGACTGTACAGAGAATCGAAATACAGTTCCTGCGATTTGTCCAAGCACAAACCCAGACTCAGCCGATCGCCCACAGCAATCAAACGCTCGATCGTGCGGATCTCAGCTTCCAACTGGACAGGCGAGCGATCCTCCACACCCGATCCTGCTTGCAGCAGCCTGTCTAGCGATCGCCAAACCATCTTTTCCAAAATTTCCTTGACTTCGGGAACGTTCAACCGACAGCGGAGATGGCCGGCTTCAGTGGCGATCGCCTCAATTTCGGCCAGCAGCGGTTCCACATCCTCGGTTTCCAATTCCAGGGCCTTGGCCGCCGTCAAACAGCGATGTCCCAAAGCCACCTCAGCAGCCACCTGCAACTCTACCGGCACCGGCAACTCGTCGCGGTGGAACGCCATCATCACCCCGTAATTTTCGCGGTAAACCTGAGTGTAAAGCTGATCCAACCGAGTCAAATTTTCCTGACTCAGCAACTGCACGATCCGGTGGCGTTCCTCAGCGAATAAATCCCGCAAGCTAAAGGACTGATCCCCAAACAGCCGCACCATTTCCAGAATCGCGTGGGCTGCCGAAGCTTCTTGCATAACTCCAAACAGCCGCTCTTTGAGCATAGTGTACGATCGGCGGCTGCCAAAAGGCTGAATGCAGCAGTGGAAGTCCCAGCCGCCGAGGTGCAACGCAGCAAACACAAAAACCTCTGTTTCCCGCGTAATTTCCGAGGTTAACTGCAATTGACCCACAGCCAGAGTCATCGAGCCCATGCGCTGAATTTGGAAATCTTCCTGCTGGGCCTGATAGCAGTAAACTCGCTGTTCGCGGGGATATTTGGCAAACAGAGAACTGATCGCGTAGTGGGCGGCCACCTGTTTGAGACTAATTTGGGCTGTTACCACGAGTTTGCGGTAAACTTCGGCCCCTGTTTGGAAATACTCAACGTTGCTGGGTACGAGGGCTAGTCGATCGACAAAATCCTTTTCTAGCTGCACCCCGGTAACTTCCCCCGCCAATTCGAGCGCCCGGGCCGCGTAGCGCAGAATTTGCACGCCTTCTGGCCGCGAGATTTCTTCAAAAAACCAGCCGCAGCTAGTGAACATTAACAGGGTGTGGCGCTGCATTTCCAGCAGTCGCAGGGCGTCCACCTGTTCTCCGGCATCGAGGGGGCGCACTTGATGGCGTTGGAGGAAACTGTCAACATTACTGGGGGATCGATCCCGGATCACCTCAATATATTCATCTCTGGCTTTCCAGGGATCGCACAACAGCTTGCGCCCTGCTTCTTCGTAAATCGGAATCAGTCGATCGCGCAGCCAATTGAGAGTATCCCGCAGAGGGCGGCGCCATTTGAGGTGCCATCCGCCGCCACCACCGCAGCCGCAATCATCTTGCCAGCGATCGACCCCGTGAGAGCAACTCCAGGCCGTCACAGGTTTGAGTTCAACTTCCCAAGCGCTCGGATTTTGACTTAAATAATGAGCAAAATTCGTCACCGTCCAACCGCGGCGGGGAAACTCTTCTGTGAAGGCGTAGGCGAGGCATTTTTCCGTACTGTTTTTGTGGTGGCCGAAAGTTTCGCCGTCCGTCGCCACGCAGATTAATTGAGCCTGTCTGTGGTCTCCCCGCACTGCTTGACCCAAGCGCCCGGCCAAGTGGTGGCTGCTGCTGAGAACGTCATTGAAGCCCATATCCCGCGAGATCGGGCCATCGTAGAAAAAGATATCGATGTAGGGAGTGTTGGTAGTTGGGGCTGCAGAATTTTGGGAGTGCCCGCGCCCAAAATAGTGAGTGCTCAGCGGCGAGAGTTGGTGGTCAGCCATCAACCGCATTTCCGGTTTCAAATAGCAGCGGTACGGGCGAGTCGGATCGATTTGACCCCCGCCGACTTCGTGCCATTCGGAATTTTCCGCTGGTTCCCCTTCTTGGTTTTGCCCGATTAGCGGGCGGCAGCGTTCGGCTTGGGAGGGGGCTAAGACAATGAAGCGGATGCCTTCAGCGACTAAAACTTCGAGGGTGGCGTAGTCTACGGCGGTTTCGGCGAGCCACATTCCTTCGGGATCGCGATCGAACCGGGAGCGAAAATCTGCGATCCCCCAGCGAATTTGGGTGTATTTGTCTCGCTCGTTAGCGAGGGGCATGATGATGTGATTGTAGACTTGGGCGATCGCGTTGCCGTGACCGTTGAGTCGCTGACAGCTTTTGCGATCGGCTTCCAGAATCCGCTGGTAGACTTCCGGGTCGTAGCGTTCCAGCCAGCTCATCAGGGTCGGCCCGATGTTGAAGCTCATATACTCGTAGTTGTTGACGATCCCCGCGACTTCGCCCCGATCGTTGAGTATGCGGGCAAAGGCGTTCGGGCGGTAGCACTCGTTGTCAATGCGTTCGTTCCAGTCGTGGGCGGGAGAGGCGCTGGCTTGGCGTTCGATCGCGTCCAGGTAAGGGTTTTCCCGGGGTGGCTGGTAAAAGTGACCGTGAACCGTCACGCACACCCCAGTTGCAGTCGCCGCACTGCTTTGGGTTGCAGCCGTTACGGTTGGCGAAGACAAAGGTAGCACATCGGATTGAGTAGTAGAAATCGAAACCATGCGATCGAATCCTCAAGTAGTTAAAGACAATAAAACCAGCCTATTTAGAAACTGAAACCTTACGCAGCAAGAGTTACAGCTAGGCATCTGTTCGGGCTAAATTTTGGCAGATAAGTTTTGATACATTTGTAGTATTGCTAGCAAAGCATTCGTTCCAAGATGCCAACCGTCGATCCCTGGTTTGTTTGCCAATGCTTTGCTGTTGAAAGAGTTAAAAAAGGTAGCTTTTGCTGCTTTTTGGCACTTGCGACCCATTTCGGGTTCGTGCTTGCAGGGCTGCTCATTGAGATTTTGATTTACATTGCTGGATCTTAAAGTCTTATTCATTAAATAGCAAGTTTTCGCCGGAAAAATTTAAAATTTGGCGATAAATCTTGGCGATTGTGGATATCGGTTTAATGCCCGATCGACTTATAGAATAAGAGTTTTGCCTGAGTTTCGCATCATACTTTAGGTGCTTTTTACCTAAGTTCTGGAGAAGTTAGGCCGGTTCGGTTAGGGCGGGGCAGATTTGCTGCAAATGTACTTTCCAGAAGAGTTGTAACACTGGTGCGGAGTCAAAAGGCAACAAAAAAGCAAAACGGTAAGTGTTAGGTTTTAACCCCTCAGAGGTATGTGAGGGCGGAGGGATTGGAGGAGGAGGAGGAGGGTTTGGACGAGAAGATGCTGCATTTGACGGCGAAGTGGGAGAGGCAATTTGCCCAGAGTGCCAAGTTAGAGGCGATCATTCGGGAAAATCTACCGGGGTGGAGTTATGGCAGATAGTTCGTCAATTGCTGAAGATTATCATGATTTTTTGCGAGAACTTAAGGAACGTATTGTGCAATATCAAGTGCGGGCCGTACTTTTTAGGCAAAGAAGCGCAATAGCGAGAATTAGAGAAAGCTTTAATCGATCGCAGCCGCGATTTTTTGCTAGAGTTGAGTGTGGGATTTGCCTTAAATCAATAAATTAATTAATGGAAGCCGAAACCTAATTATGTTAACTTCCAACAATTTTAAGAAATACCTCGATCAGTTTAAGGAACTTATAGCTGAGGGAGATGCTATGTACAAAGCAATAAAAGTCATACCCGCTCACCACGGATTTACCAGTGTCGGTCAACTTAGAGAAGAGCCTGAAACATATGTCTTCGATGGAGATTATGATTGGGAAAAGTGGCAGACTAACTACAAGTTACTTCTAGTGCAAGTTATCCCATTAACTAACAGTCAGCGAACCTCATTAATTGAAGTATCCTCGGGATCGAATCTTAAAACGAATTTAAAGATTCATCTGTCAAACTTGAAGGCAGTTAAAGAAAATTACGAACAAGGGTTGCTCATTTCTTCTCAATCTGCTTTAGGCTCCTTTAGCTTGGAAGATGTTAGCAAATTATTAAAACGAGTTCCAGCGGGACTTCGACGTTGGACATGGGAAGGAAATTCACGCACAAAGGGCGGTCAACCTCGGCAATGGTGCATAGAAAATGAATATCATGTACAAAATTTGCTATATTTTTTATTAGCTGCGGTGTTCGCCGATATCAGAGAAGAAGAATATACTAGATCGGTAGGGCAGAAAAAACCAAGAGTAGACCTAGAAATTCCCTCGCTTAAATTGGTTATTGAAATCAAGTTCTGGTATCGCAAAGACAGGCCCCAAAAAATTATTGGAGAAATTGCCGAAGATACGTCTTTATACCTAGCTCAAGGCTCCCCCCATGAACAAATGATTGCTTTTATCTGGGATGACTCTTGCAGGACAGAAGAACACGACTTATTAGATAGTGGACTCAAAACATTGCCGGGTATTTTTGACGTAGTTATAGTTTCTCGTCCAGGGCGTATGGCAGACAATACATCAGTAATCAATGAAGAAGATAATGAATGATTAGCTATTTGGTAAAGACCTGTTTAAAATTATCGAGGTTAAAATAAGCGTGGTTCTGAACACCCAAAAAGAGGAATTTAGCTATGCTTATGTCTATGCGGTAACAGCCGCGGCAAGCTACTCATTCCAAATAGCCCCGCGTCCCTTAGATGCAGAAGGAGTTGACGTAATTCTTACAGGTTTGGGACCATCACAATCAACGCGCCGCCCTCGCCTAGATGTCCAAATAAAATGCACCTCCAGAAAATTACTGGATAATGAAATTATCCGATATCCCCTAGAAGTTAAAAACTATGAAGAATTAAGGCTAGAAAACCCTTTCGTCCCCCGCATTCTGATTATCGTTTTAGTACCCGACAGCCAAGAGGATTGGTTGCGCCAATCTCAACAAGAACTCTCCCTTCGCTATTGTGGCTACTGGGCATCATTGCGAGGGCTACCGCCCACCCAAAATCAAAACACTGTCACTGTTCAAATACCCACACAAAACATTTTCAACACAGACGCTTTAAAAACTCTCATGCAGCGCATTGAATCAGGAGAACTCCTATGATAGTAACAGTCCGCGACCCCGATATTCTCAAAACCTTAGAACCGCCTCAAGTCGCTGCTTATTTACAAAAACACGGATGGCACGAACAAAGCCGAGACGGTGACAAATCATCCATCTGGACTCGCAAGAATGAAGCAGGCGAAGACTACGAAATTTTGTTAGCTCTCAAGCCAGAAATCAGCGGTTTTGCTCTGCGGATGTACGAAGTCATGGAAACCCTAGAAATTGTCGAAAATCGCTCTCAAATTGAAATATTAGCAGACTTGATCACCTCACTCCCCAATATGACCTTACAGGGAATTGTCATGCAAGTTCACACCCCCAACACCGACAAATTAAGTGGCGAAATAACCTTAATAGGCGTCATTGCTGACAAATTGCGGAAAATTCAAACTTCACTCGCAGACAAAGATTATATCCTGGCGATTAAAGCTTATCAAGAACGCTTACCGATTCTCTGTAGCGGTGACTTAATCAAAGACAACAACGCCTTCATCCTCAAAAACCCCCATAACTTAACCCTCGATGAATTGTCGTAAGACTAACAGATTTTGTCGAAATCTATATTAAACACCTTCCAAACAGATATCAAGTTCCCTAGCAAAGGCCTCTGGCGCATCCAGCATCAGCCAGTGTCCAGTATCGGGTAGCGTAGTTGTCGTCAGCGTGGGACGGAGGATGTGGAGGCTGAAGGGAAAAGTGTTTGAGGGAGCAATAATGGCGTGGGCTCGTGTTCCAGGGGCTGCTAGGTAGCGATCGAGAGCATCAACTGCTTCAAAGGCAAACATCCCGCGAGACATTCCAGACAGACAATCCTGTGGAGTCGCCGCCAAGCAAGCGAGTATCCGATCGCACGTCTGGGCCCTGCTTCCTGTCAGCGCCTCGTTGAAGCTGGTTTCCACAGCAGCCCGCCAATCCTCCGTCTCCAGAGCTCTCTGGTAGGGGACGATGCGTGCCTCGTGCACCTCTGGAGGCACCTTGGTAAAGTCTCCAGGTGGATCTACCAGGATTAACTGCGCGATGCGGTGCGGTGCGGTGGCTGCTGTGGCGAGGGCAATACAAGCACCGAAACTGTGCCCGACGATCGCCACTCGATCGAGTCCCAGCCCATCCAGTACCGCGAAAACATCCGCTGCACAGGAGGCGGGCGCATAGTTGCCGTCCTCCGGCGGTGCAGAATCACCGTGTCCCCGCATATCAAGGGCGATCGCCCGTCGGGTACGCGCTACATGAGCAAGCTGGGCATCCCAGATGCTCGCAGAAACCGTCATACCGTGCACGAACACCACCGGCAGCGGTTCCGACTCCCCAGCGGTGACAGGGCCGCTGGCTTCGATGATGTGAATAGTGCCGATCGGTCCTTTGATAGTTGTCGATCGCATAAAAACTTCTCCTAAGTTTTATAGTCCTGGACGCACGGGTAGTCAGAAACCGGATTTTTCGCAATAATACTCGGTTATATCAAATCCGTTAACATCGGAATTATGCATCTCTCTCTTCTCTTTCTCTGTGTCCTCTGTGCCCTCTGTGGTTTAATCATTCCGATACAACCGGAATTGATATTAGAGCATCGCAGAAAAGGTAAAAACCCGGTTTCTTTGGTTTGGACGGGTAAGTCAGGTTTCAATTTCCTCATTTTACACAACCAATTTTACCTCTGTTACTCCTTGGCGCAATTCATACTGTCCTTTCACCCAAAATTGTTTAATTGTTTCACCCAAAAATGGAGCAGCTTGCATCATCAATAAACGCAATAATCCATTTTTTCGTAGTTGTTCGCCTTTCCACGCTTCTTGTGCTTGCAGTTGTTGGGCGCGAATAATTTCCGGTTCGCGTTCTGCCTGAATCCGCGATAATGCTAAGTCAATATCCTCGGAATTAGCCCCTGCTTTCAATAAAGGTACAAGGTGATTGGCGGCAACAATTACATCGCGCAAAGCCATGTTAATTCCTTGAGCGCGAACCGGAGACATAGGATGTGCCGCATCCCCCAAAAGTATGATTCCTGGTCGATGCCAGCGCGGACAGCGACCAACCACAACAGATAATCGCATCGGAGATTCGATCGTATCTTTACAGTTGCGGAAATGTTCTGCCATCCACGCAGGAGATAGCGAAGCGAAAGTTTCTGCCCAGTCTGTGTGTTTCCAATCAGTTTTGTCATCTGCCGATAGCACCCAAGCCAGATGAAGTTTTCCTGATTCTGCTCCATGAAAGACACTGAATCCGCTACCGCCATTCAGGATGGAATAAAATACATTATCCGCCACAAACCGAGGATGAGTGGCAAGTTTAAACCACAGAACATCTATACTATTCTGCTGTTTTACTAACTCTAATTCTGCACGTTGTCGTACAACCGAGTTTCTACCATCTGTACCAATCACAAGTGCTGCAGGAATTTCTCGCCCATCTCCTAGCTTTACACCCGCAATGCGATCGTTGCTGTAGAGTAAATCTTTTACGGGAACACCTGGGATAAATTCAAACTCTGGATGTAACTGAGCTTCTGAAATTAGTGTTTCTAGCAAAGGCGGTTGCGATACCAGTGTACAAGGTCGATTTGACCCCATTGGCTCATCAACTCGAAATAACTGTCGATCGCCCACAATGAACTCCCAGGCATCAATTGGCCGGTGTGGAACACCTTCTAGCATAGTGGATAAGCCCATTTGTGCGATCGCATCCAATCCGCTGGGCATTAACCCTTCACCGCGAAACACTCGGTAGGAATCTTTTGCAGCCTCAACCAACGTTACAGAAATACCTCGTTTCACCAGCAGCAAACTAAGTGCCGCACCAGTTGGCCCCGCTCCGACAATTACAACTTGTGTCATTTGGTATTTTCCATTGCTTGTTGCGGATATTGAGATGCAAACAGAGGTGGTTCAAGGGTGCGCGATGATCTATTAGACATCTCCCATAATTATTATCGTGGAACAGGCAGGATGCCTGTTCAAAACCTGCTTTTTTGGAGAAGTCTCTTAATCCCAGCTATTTTTGGAGTGCCTGTTGAAAAGTCTTAACTGCATCAACATGATTCACCATATTGATGCAGCGCAACAACAAATCCAAATCGATCCCTTTCACCTCCTCACTACTGGAAACCTTTTCATAATGAAGTGTATTGCCCTCTCCCCGCAGGTGATAAACCTCTAACAATCCATCTTCCCAGAACCACACTTCTTTTATCTTCAGCCGCTTGTATGCCTCCAGTTGGTTGATGCCACCACTGGAAAACACGACCTCGATCGCCAGATCGGGTAGCCTGCGACCAGGAGCAAGTTTATAAGATTCATCCGCCTCTCGCTTGACTTTTCCGGTTTCACTTTCCAGAGTCATTGAGCCAGTTGGAGTAAAGTCAAACCCCGCCATCAGCAGGTAAAGCTCCAACAATGCGGCAATTCTCTTCTTAACGGTTTCGTGGGGTTCTCCCGGCATTAGTTTAATCTCCAAAACTCCATCCAGGAAAGAAAGTCGATATCCTGGACGGTCTAACAATTGCTCAACTGCTTTGAACTCTCTCCAAGTGAGTCCGTCAAACAGAAGGGGTGATTCTTTTCTGGGTGGTGCGATGATTGCTGCAGTCATTTGATTCTCCAGTCTATTTCCAGATGAGAAACGATCGGGTTTGGAGGGCGATTTGTTTATTATAACTTTAAGTAGCATCCTCCACTGTAAATCCGATTTCTTGCCCGTAGGATAGTTCCAGCGTGTGACCGTCCGGGTCTCGCAAAAAAGCCCAGTAGCCGATCGGATATCCAGAGTCTTTTGGTTCTTCAAGCAGTACGCCTTCTTGACGTGCTTTGTCGCAGAGAGAATCCATGTATTCGCGGCTTTTGCAACCTACTCCGAGGTGTGCAAAGGGAGACAAAACTGGATGTACGGAGTCTGTTTGAATTAGCACAATTACAAAAGGGCGAGTGCGGTCAGAAAGCCAGACCACAGCAACACCAGTTTCTGCATCAATGCGGCGGTGAACGACCTGCATTCCAGCATACTTGGAGTAGAATTCAATACTGCGATCGACATCAGAAACGGGCAGTGCGATGTGTGTGATACCTATATCACTCATATGTTATGTTGCTCCAGTCATATTAGGCTTAATATCAAGAATTGCCACTTCCAATCTCATAAATTTAATGAGACGATCGCCACTTATACCAATTTTTTATGAGGCCCCGTAGAATCCGATCACCCTGGCGCCCCCCGCGTCCGGGGGGGGACAAGAGTCGGATCTTTCGTCCCCCTACTATCAGGGAGATGCGAGGGGGATCGAGATATGTGCAACTTCACATTAAATTGGTATAACCGCTCGTAACTGTCCATCGTTTTGCTGCCTAGTATTTGTAAGCAGCAAAACCTGAGCGGAACCAAGACGATTTACCTCTCAAGGTAGATGTCGGTTAATCCTGCCTTTGAGATACTCCATATGAAATGTAACTATTTATACTCATGCCGCATCTTTTGTTGGTAGACGACGAAGCCCCACTCTGTGAAAGCCTTGCTTACTCACTGAGAAAGGAAGGCTATGAGGTCACTACAGCACCAGATGGACACAGCGCCATCAAACAATTCCACAAGCAAGTACCCGATATCATTCTGCTCGATCTGATGATGCCAGAAGTTGATGGGATGGAAGTGTGTTGGCGTATCCGGGCTTTTTCTAATGTGCCTATACTGATGCTAACGGCTAAAGACCAAGATATGGATAAAGTGTTGGGCTTAGAGGCAGGGGCAGATGATTATGTGACCAAACCCTTCAATACGCAGGAATTGCTCGCACGGATTAAAGCTTTGCTGCGTCGCCATCATGCGGAATCTACTTAAAAGCGATTAAGGCATCCTTCAAGGGTTTGATAGCTCGGTTGGCTCAATCCATCACCAATGGCGCTAGGTTAGGATCACTTGCAACGGATACACCATTTATCCCAGCCATGTTTGAGCCGATGAAACTTTTTGCCCAAGACTCCTTTACGAGCAGATGGTTAGCATCTCTTCGGTGGAATTCAATCCACACGAAGCTCTTGGCTACCTACCTGATCCTGATCGTCTTAGGAACCTCGCTTATGTCTGGTTACATCCTATGGACGTTTTATGCCTTTTTCATGCAGTCTCGTCAGACAGATTTAGAAAACTGGGCAACAGCACTGAGCGAGAGCGTTGCAGATGTCCTCGAAGAAAAAGATACGCAACGGGTGCAGATCATTGTCCGGCGCTATGGGGCACCCGCCAATATCACACTCCGTGTCTTTGATGCCCAAGGTTCGCTGCTAGCCACCTCTGACCCTCAAACAGATCGACAAATCACCAATTGGCTGCTGATATCTGGCGTTTCAGAAGCACTACACGGTCATTCGGTGCAGGGCGTTACTAAAGGGGTTTTATCAAGGGACGATCGCCTCTATATTGTCAAACCGATGACTCGCAATGGTCAGATGTTGGGGATATTACGCATCTCGATTACTTTAGAACAGTTTCAGAAACAGTTTGTAAGGGTGATCTGGACAATTTTAGCCGCCCTTGGCATTACCATTCTTCTCTGTACCTTGGTCAGCGATCGATTAGCCCGGAGTCTCTCTAAACCCATTGAGGTGATGCGAAACTTTGCGATTCGTGTGGGTAGAGGACAGTTTGATGACAAACTCGTGATTCGTCAAAGCAATGAACTAGACCAACTCGCAACGGAACTGAATCGTATGAGTGAGCGGTTGAAATCATTGGACAACGAACGCAGAGCCTTCCTAGCGAATGTTTCCCATGAACTGCGGACCCCTGTGAGTAATGTTCAGGTCACCATTGATGCGCTGGAGCGTGGCGCTGTGGATGAGCTGGAGTTGCGCGATCGCTTCTTTCAAACCATCAAAGAGGAGACGAAGCGGCTTTCGGGCTTGATTCACGATTTGCTTGATTTAGGACGCTTAGAAGCGGGTGTCACGCTATTAGAAATCCAAGCCATTGCCTTAGAAAGTGTCATCAGCCGTGCGATTAGAGCAATGGAAGTTCGTATGCAGGCTAAAAACGTGACTGTAGAAGTTGATATTGCTGACCTTCGGATTATGGGCGATTCGGAACGCTTATTACAGGCTTTTTTGAATCTCTTAGACAATGCGATTAAGTATTCTACCCCCAATGCTTGTATTTTCATTGCTGCCTCTGGCAACAAGCAACAGGCTCTGATTTCAATTCAAGACCAGGGAAGCGGCATTCCTGAAACCGATTTACCTCGCATTTTTGAACAGTTTTACACCACGAGCCGCTCTAGTAAGAATGGGGTTGGTCTGGGTCTAGCGATTGCCAGACGCATTATTGAAGCGCATGGAGGCAGTATTACAGCCAGTAGTAAACCCGGTCAAGGGGCTGTATTCACCCTTTCTCTACCCTTAGAATCATAAGTAGTTGATCCCGTTGTCTGGTTCCGTGTCACTTCTTCCACCTGACTCACAGCAGTATTAGTCAAATGGATAGGAAAACCCGACTCTGCCAAATCAGACAATCTAGATTAAATTATCTTTTTATTTAAAGAAAATTTGTGCTAATTCTTTGTCAGGACATTTGCATTTTTTATAATTATTTAGTAGTCTCTAATACCAATTTAATGTGAAGTTGCACATATCTCGATCCCCCTCGCATCTCCCTGATAGTAGGGGGACGAAAGATCGGACTCTTGTCCCCCCCGGACGCGGGGGGCACCAGGGTGATCGGATTCTACGGGGCCTCATAAAAAATTGGTATTAGCCGCATCCAGATCCATTGCTTTAATGAACCCATCTTTTCCGTCCATGTACCCCTGAATATTATCAGGGTATTTTTTGGCAAGCTTTCTCTTTAGTTCGCTGTATTGCTGCGCGTCCTCTGGATGGGAAATCATATAATCTCGAAACGCTAAATGACGCTCTATCTGCGCTGAGTTCACTTCAAACCCGTGAAGGTGGTGTGTTCTAATCCCTGCTTCATTACCCTTGCGAAAAAAACGACGACCGGATATCCCAAACTCACCCATTGCTTCATAACCTAATGCCTCAAGTGCTGAACTCTGTACATCAATTTTAGTAATATCTTTAACCTCAACTAACATATCGATAATCGGCTTTGCATGAATTTGTGGAATCGCTGTGCTACCAATGTGATGTATAGCAACCACATTTTCCCTAAGTGCAAGTGCAATCAGTTTCGACTCAGTTTCAAAGGCGCTGCGCCAATTTGGATCGTGCGGGACGACTTCTACTTTGAAAAAACCTACTTTTATTGACATGGCTGATAATTATTTGCTTTCTTTGTCATCTCATTGATTTACGATCGCATTTAACCGAAACAGATTTTATTAGGCCTCATTTTTTACGGGTTGCGCCCAAAGCTCTTAAACATACGGACAACGGGGAGGAACTGACTGTTTGGGAGAGAAATTTCAAACCGCTCGATCGCCTGATAGTCAAATTTTGTGTAAAATGGCTCTCCCGCCAGCGTCGCAATCATCTCAACTTGCTTAAATCCAGCACGCTCAGCAGCCAGTTCACATACTCGCATAATCCGACTTCCAATTCCTCGACGTGGCCAGGCTGGATGAACAAAGAATGCACGAATCTTTGCCGAGTCGCTGTCTGGGTTGAGCAGGCTGTCTTCTGGATTATTTTTGCCTGAATCACCTCCATAAAGCGTTTTACGCTTACTCCAACCACCGCAACCAACAATTTGGTGATTGTTCTCAGCAACAAAGTATGTTTGGTCTAGAATCAGTTGACTGTCAACCCCAAAAACTAGGCCCAGTGCACCTTCAATCTGCTCTGAACTATAGTAGCTTGCAGGCACAAGCTCTAGCAGAATCAGGAATTAAAGTTGTTAACTTAGGAATGTCTTCTAAGGAAGCTAATCGAATACAAAAATCCATTGAACCGATCGGCTAAACAAATCCCTCTCTTAGTTTGTCACATCAGTGAAAGCCGCCATGCAGCGATCGCCCGTTAGCGAAGCTTGCAGAAGAGGATCCTCCGCCCCCAGCTTTAAGCGAACACCCAAATCCCTCGCCCTCGCCCTTTTTTTCATTTGGTCACAGGCTATGATTGACGGTTGGCAGCTTTTGAGAATCTAAATGCTAAACACAAATACAATTATTTCCAGCCTGCTGTTATTTATCCCAGTTTCCATCGCCGGACACTTTCTCGGCTGGGAATCCTCCACAATCTTCGTCACCTCGGCTTTAGCCATCATCCCCCTAGCCGCGTGGATGGGGACGGCCACCGAAGAAATCGCCGTCGTCCTCGGTGCCAATTTGGGGGGTTTGCTGAACGCTACCTTCGGAAATGCCACGGAACTGATTATCGGCATCGTCGCCCTCAACGCCGGACTAATAGATGTTGTCAAAGCCAGCATCACCGGTTCAATTATGAGCAACCTGCTGCTGGTGATGGGATTGGCGATGCTGCTGGGCGGCTTGCGCTACAAAGAACAAGATTTTCAGCCGACAGTCGCCCGGTTGAATGCTTCAGCGATGAACTTAGCCGTGATTGCCATTTTGGTGCCAACAGCAGTTAATGCCACCTCTATTGGCATCCCTGCGGCAACTATGCAGAACCTCTCTAGCGCTGTTGCTGTAGTGCTGATTATCGTCTACGTGCTGACGCTGCTGTTTTCGATGAAAACCCACAGTTATCTGTACGATGCAGGGGTGGCAGAAATAGAAATGCTGGAAGATTTAGCCGAAAATAACTTAGCACCAGACAGTCCTGACCACAAAGTCAATCTGCCGCTGTGGATTGGGGTGCTATTGGCCTGTACCCTGATGGTAGCTGTCGAGTCGGAACTGTTGGTGGGTACTCTGGAAGAAGCGACAGCGCGTTTGGGGCTGACATCACTGTTTACCGGGGTGATTTTAGTGCCGATTATTGGCAATGCGGCCGAACATACGACGGCGGTGACGGTGGCGATGAAAAATAAAATGGATTTGTCGGTTTCTGTGGCCGTGGGTTCGAGTTTGCAAATTGCTTTGTTTGTTGCGCCGGTGTTGGTTTTGGCAGGTTTTGTCTTGGGCAAACCGATGGACTTGAACTTCAACCCGTTTGAACTTGTAGCGGTTGCGGTGTCGGTGCTGATCGCCAATTCTATCAGTTCTGACGGCAACTCTAACTGGCTCGAAGGTACTTTGCTGTTGGCAGCTTATACGGTTTTGGCGCTGGCGTTCTACTTCCATCCGGTAATTGAGGGACTTGTTTAAAAGGCTTTCTTATCGGGAAGGAAGAGGGAAGAGGGAAGAGGGAAGAAGGCAGATTTTTTCACTCCCTCACTCGCCCACTCTCCCACTCTCCCACTCTCCCACTCTCCCACTCTCCCCCTCGCCCACTCTCACTTATTTCTTCGAGAGTGGTGGTTGCGATCGTACAATTGAAATGTGGCTGCTCTCTCGTTATTAGTTCTGGTGTGTTTGTACATTATGTGCTCTCATCAGGGATTTGTGACCTCGATCGGCTGTGACAAACAACAAAACCTTTGGCCTCAACCCGATCGTTCGATCGCAGTGCCCCCGGTTATACAAAAACACGGGATGCTGAAGTCAAGCCAGACTAAAGCCTCCCTTGACTTCAGAGACGCTGCAAGATTTCAATCAAGGGTGCTCATGAGTCTTTTACTAGGTGTGCTACGATCGTCATAAGTTGAAAATTGAGTCTAACTAGACAACGTAAAACATCGTACTCTTATTGTTGAGTACGTCGTTTCACAAACACGGTGTTGCCGTCTAGGAAAACTCGTATTTGAACAAAAACCGAACTAGATAAAGAGGACTAATCAAATACGGTATGCCATACCGGAATTAACGATTTTAGAGAAGACACCTCTAATGCGGCTTGAGTAATCTTGTCAAGGCCAGTAACGCAAGCTGAATCAAAAATCTCACTCACCAAGAGTGCACACAGTAAACGACGGTCGATTTAAAACTGACCAGCCTATAAAAAGGTCGAACGGGATACCACGATTCGTTAAATTGGTTGAAAATAATGGTTAAACAATGGCTAAAAGCTTCCACACTAATAAATAGTTGTAGAGACTTCAAAAATAGGGTGCTGCTCCACCCGAATTTACGCCTGTGGACAAGTAAGAGCCGACTCTCTTGGCAGAAACAGGAATCAAACCCTCTAGAAAATACTTCTAGTTGAATGGTGAAGCTTAGATAAGTTTAGCCAAGTTTTGTAGAGCAGTGTCAAAGTAAAACTTGATAGAGCAACCTCAATCAGGGTTATGTGGCTTCTGTGAGTTATTGCCTCAATCCCAAATGCCCGAATCCCTCCGATCCCGCCAACTCTGGCAAATCCGCGTGTATCCACTGCGGGTCAGAACTTTTGTTGCAAGGTCGATATCGGCTAGTCGCGCCTCTCGGAGGCGGTGGCTTTGGCAGAACATTTGAAGTGGACGACAACGGCGCCCGAAGAGTGCTCAAAGTCCTGCTCAAAGAACATCCCAAAGCTGTAGAACTGTTTAAGCAAGAAGCCGACGTATTGGTCAGGCTCAGACATCCAGGTATTCCAAAAGTCGATCGCGACGGTTATTTTATATTTACGCCAGCTCACAGCACAGAGTCTTTTCACTGTCTGGTGATGGAGAAAATTGCTGGGGCCAATTTGCAAGACTGGCTGAAACATCGGGGCCGCCCGATCAGTCAAGAACAAGCTGTGAACTGGCTCAAACAACTGTCGGAAATTTTAGACCAAGTTCACCGCCTCAACTATTTCCATCGGGATATCAAGCCGCACAATATTATGTGCAAGCCAAACGGGCAGTTAGTGCTGATTGACTTCGGGACTGCTCGGGAAGTGTCGGCGACTTATTTCGCTAAGGTGGGCCAGGGGCAAAATGTAACTGGTATTGTTTCCCCCGGCTACACGCCGCCGGAACAAACAAATGGCAAGGCTGTTCCGCAGTCCGATTTTTTTGCTCTGGGGCGCACTTTTGTTTATTTGCTGACTGGAAAGCCGCCGACTGCGTTTCCAGAGAATCCGCGCACGGGCAGATTAATGTGGCGCAAAGGAGCTCCTCAAGTTTCCGACTCCGTGGCTAATGTGATCGATTATCTGATGGCGCCTTTTCCGGGGAATCGACCTCAAAGTCCCCAGATGGTTTTGCAGTGCTTGGAGGAAATTAATCTCGACGGCGCAGAAACTCAGGTGCCGACTCAGTTGCCGACGACGGGGCAAACTAAAATTCGCGCAACTGCCGGGGCGTCTGGGGCGAAGAAGCAGAGTTCCATAAACCGCCTCAGACCTCTGAATTCGGGATTGAACAAGACCGAAAAAGATGTTTTTGATTGGAAAAAGAAGTTGCTGGCGGGCACGGCTGTTTTGATGGTGAGTATTGGCGCGTCCCAAATTTACGGTTCGCTGCGTTACGGGGTGTTTCCGGCAAACCCGGTGTGGCTGCTTTCGACTTTACCTACCACTCATTTTTTGCAAAGAAGTTTGGATAATGTCGGGAGTGTAAATGCGATCGCCCTGTCCCCGGACGGTCAAACTTTGGTGAGCGCAAGCTTTGGGACGATTAGAATTTGGAATGTGAGGACGGGACGGCTGGTGCGGACTCTCAATTCGGTGCATTCTAAAAAATCTGTCAACACGCTGGCGGTGAGCCCGAACAGCTCAATTTTGGCCAGTGGCGGCGGCGACAAGAATGTGATTCTCTGGGATTTGAAGACGGGGCGACGGATGCGGACGATTCCCGCTCACACAGCCGCCGTCAACTCCATCGCTTTTAGCAGGGACGGTCAAACTCTCGCTAGTGGCAGCGATGACAAAACTATTCGCTTGTGGAATGTCAAAACCGGGAGCAGGTTGCGGACTTTGAGCGGCCACGCCGGAGGAGTAAACGCGATCGCTTGGAGCCGGGACGGTAAAACTCTCGCTAGCGGCAGCCAGGACAAGACTGTGCGTTTGTGGAATCTCGGCACCGGAGAAGTCAGAAGAATTATCACAGGTCACCGGGGCCCGGTTACTGCTGTGGCTTTTAGCCCGAACGGGCAAAGTGTGGCTAGTGCTAGCACCGACAATACGATCCGTTTGTCGAACGTGCAAGACGGGAAGCGCACCCGCACTTTTAAAGGGCATTCGGACTGGGTGAGGACGATCGCCTTTAGCCCGGACAGCCGCACTTTGATCAGCGGGGGCGGAGATATTATAGTTTGGGATTTGAAGACGGGAAAAGAAAGAAGCAGTCTTTCTGGTCACAGTCAGTTTGTGAGTTCTATTGCTATTTCCAGAGATAGCAAGACTTTTGTGAGCGCCAGTCCCGATCGCACTATTAAGATTTGGCGAATGCCATAATTTTACTATTTTAGATTTTAGATTTTAGATTGAAGAGTCGAGGCGAGTGAGAAATCCCATCCCGACTCCGACGTGGAAGTCTGGGCATTGCCCGCCCTACAACTGTTACTTGCCACAATTGGCAAAAGTAGAAAACAAGTTAAATTCTGTAACCCTCCACGCTTGCCATGTCTGCGCGCCAGCAAAAAGACTGTACCTAGTTATGCTTTTATCGCTGTCAACATAACTTTGCCAACTTAATGAAGCAACAGTGGGATACTGGGCTGGAAACTCCCCTGGTATAGGACTTACTTGCGAGCTCATGTTCCATCCTACTTGCTTGCTAAAATCTTGAATTTGACCTTCGCAAGTGCGACAGCTAGAACCGCCCACTTTCTGCCAAATCTCTAACTGTGGAGTCAATCCATATTTTCCGTTGCTCGATTGCATCCACAGGCGATCGATCGCGCGGAGGTTCGGGCAAGACAGATTGGCGGGGTTGTTACGGATCAGAGAGACTGTTTCTTGATCTGCTTCGTACCATTTTTTGGCTTCTAATAAGGATTGAAGTTTGCTAAATTCGCTGTTGCTTTCTTGTGAATTAGCGGTAAATGCTGGTTGCAAAACTGCAATAAATGTGCCTACTAATGCGAGGGATAGTTTGCCAAGTTTAATCATGTTCCCTGATTAAAAGTGATTTAACAAAGGACAGTTTACCATCTCTAGACCGAGATGAAATCTTCAGAGCCAATAAAATTGGGAGCAACGCCTGTCAAAGAAGCTAAAACTTCACCGCTGCTGGCTACTCTAATTAATGTGCCGTTAGTTCCAGGGGAAATTGATAGTTGTCCGAAGGTCAAGCCATTGATTAATTGAATCGTATCTTGAGAGTTGGCGAAATCAGAGATTGTATCAATTCCCAATCCCGCACCTAAAACAAATACATCGTTGCCTGCGCCGCCGACGAGATTATCGTTGGCCAAACCGCCGTTGAGAGTGTCAAAACCTTTGCCGCCAGATAGGTTGTCGCTGCCGTCGCCGCCATTAAGGATATCATTGCCCCGCAAACCGTTGATGTTATCGCTGCCATTCGTGCCTGTCAGGTTGTCGTTGCCGGGAGTGCCGTTGATGACGTTTGGAGGGTTATTGCTGCCACCTGGAGTGCTGGGGGTGTTAGAAACAAAAATGTCGCTGTGATTGTTAGTGTCTCCCGGCACGAGGTTGGAGGAAGATGATGGAAACGCCACAAACCGCCCGTCGGCTGAGATGGAGGGGCTGGCGAAGTCTTGGGTGGAGGCGTTTCCCTGATTACCTGCTGAGTCTACAGAGAGGCGGGTGGTGGTATTGGTTAACAAGTCCCGCATGAAAATGTCAGCGGTATTGTTAGTGTCCCCCGGCACGAGGTTGGAGGCATCAGATAAAAACGCCACAAACCGCCCGTCGGCTGAGATGGAGGGGATGTAGGAGTCACTGTTCGCCAGATTGCCTGCTGAGTCTACAGAGACGCGGGTGGTGGTATTGGTTGACAAGTCCCGCACGAGGACATCTGGGCTATTGTTAGTATCATCCGCCGGCACGAGGTTAGTGGCATCAGATAAAAACGCCACAAACCGCCCGTCGGCTGAGATGGAGGGGGTGTAGGAGTAGCCGTTCCCCAGATTGCCTGCTGAGTCTACAGAGACGCGGGCGGTGGTATTGATTGACAAGTCCCGCACGAAGATTTCGTAGCGATAGTTAGGGTCTCCCGGCACGAGGTTGGAGGAATTTGAAGAAAACGCCACAAACCGCCCGTCGGCTGAGATAGAGGGGTAGTAGGAGTCACTGTTGGCCTGATTGTCTGCTGAGTCAACAGAGACGCGGGTGGTGGTATTCGTCAACAAGTCCCGCAGAAAGATGTCGTTTGTATTGTTAGTGTCCCCCGGCACTAAGTTGGAGCCCTGAGATTGAAACGCCACAAACCTCCCGTCGGCTGAGATGGAGGGATCGGAGGAAACAAGGTTTCCCTGATTGCCTGCTGAGTCAACAGAGACGCGGGTAGTTGTATTGGTTAACAAGTCTCGCACGAAGATGTCACCGAGATTGTTAGTGTCCCCCGGCACTAGGTTGGAGGCATCAGAATAAAACGCCACCAACCGCCCGTCGGCTGAGATGGAGGGCTGGGAGGACCAGCCGTTCGCCTGATTGCCTGCTGAGTCAACAGAGACGCGGGTGGTGGTGTTGGTTGACAAGTCCCGCAGGAAGATGTCGATGTTATTGTTAGTGTCCCCCGGCACTAGGTTGGAGGCAGATGATTCAAACGCCACAAACCGCCCGTCGGCTGAGATGGAGGGGCGTACGGACCAGTTGTTCCCCTGATTGCCTGCTGAGTCAACAGAGACGCGAGTAATTGTCATAAGTATTGGTGTTAAAAGGACAAGTTTAAATATCCCCGGATCTTACTCGCAGCATACAAGATAGCCAAGCTCATATTCCCCGCCCGTTTTTGGCAAATTCATCAACAGTTTGCTGCGATAATTCGTGAACTGTCATTGCTTGCAACACGTCAAAAGGCAATGTTAAATGATGGGCGCCAGCTAATAAAGTCTTCACCGCTTCTTCCGGCGATTTAATGCTAGCTGCCAAAATTTCAGTATTACTTTTCTTCAAGACATTTGCCATTTCTTGCACTAAGGCAAAACCGTCTCCCAACAATCTGGTGGCGCGATTCACGTAGGCGATCGCATATTTTGCCCCCGCTTCTGCTGAAACAACTGCTTGTGATGCGCTGTAAATAGCTGTCACCGCGCAAGGAATTTCCGGTGACAAATGCGCTACTGCTTGAAAACCAGCCGCCGTTGCTGGAACTTTCAAAACTGTTTGCTGTCCAATTAATTCAAAAGCCACTTTTCCTTCTGCTACCATGCCATCAAAATCAGATGCAGTTAGCTGATAATACACTTCCCCAGGAATAAGTTTCGCCAGTTGTTTGAGCGTCACATCTGGAGATAAATCGCTTTTTCCCAGGAGGGTTGGATTAGTAGTAATTCCCGAAAGCCAGCCGAACTGGCTCGCCTCTTTTGCTTCTGCTACAATTGCAGTATCGAGATAAATTCCCATCAGCTCTACACCTTTATTTTTTTAGTTTATTCTGAGTTTTCCGAGGCTTAGTTTCAATTTGATGCCAGTGAGCGTCAAATTGATTGTTAGGTATTAACTGTAGCAGATTTGTCAAAACATCGCTAGGAAGTAAAAATAACAATTAAGTGATGGGTATCACGTCACTTGCTGATTACGATCGCCATGTAAGAAAACTTCGATCGCCAAATGCCGGAAACAAACAATTTATATTTGTAGTATGGGTTATGTATGCAGTAACTCAAGGAGGTGACTCATAAAATGAGAGAAAAAGAAAATCATCAGTCACAAGTCAGTCTTGAGGAATCTTGTGACAAAGCGGAGTTTGAAAAACCAGCATCAGCCCCTCAAGACTTACCAGAAAATGATAATTCTCAAACTGAGTCTCAAGCATTTGAAAATCACGGTGAAGATGGTTTGAAGGCTCTAGCACGGTTAATGATGGTGAGTCTAACTTGGTCGCTGGCAGGACTTTCTAAACCCAAGTAAATTTTTGGGTTATTGGTTATTGGTAATAAACACTGGTATTATGCCCGAGTGCGATGAATCTTTAAGTTTTAACATCCAATTCCTAATCTCTAGCCTGTGCTTTTTATAGTACAGGCTTTCCCATTTCCCAATCGGATGGGACTCAATGCCTCATCCCTGGGCTTCGCCCAATTCCCAATATCAAACTTTTATTGATATCAACTGTTTTGGCGGTTGCTATCAATCCGCCCCAAAGACACAATATTGTTGTGTCCATATTTGCTACTTAATATTTTCCGAACCTACTGCCTCAGAAATCGAATTAAATCCTTTTTCTTCCAACTTTTGCAGCAAACCTTGGAGAATCCGACGCACCATCCAAGGCCCTTCGTAAACCCAACCGGTGTAAACTTGAATTAAACTTGCACCGGCGGCTATTTTTTCCCAAGCATCTTCGGCGGTGAAAATGCCACCAACTCCAATTATGGGTAATTCGCCTTTTGTATATTGCCAGATAAATCGGATTACTTCTGTCGATCGCTCCCGCACAGGAAGCCCGCTAATTCCCCCGGCTTCTTCGGCGATTGGTTTGCCTGTTTCTCGCAATATTTGTGTTTTCAATCCGTCGCGGCGGATGGTGGTATTTGTGGCGATAATTCCTGCTAGTTGGTAGGTTTTTGCTAAGTCAAGGATTGATACGAGATCCTCTGGCTCCAAATCCGGCGCAATCTTGACTAAAATTGGCTTGATTCCCTGATTTTCTTGTTGCAAAATTTCCAAAATTGTGCTAAGTCCAGCAGCATCTTGGAGCGATCGCAACCCAGGCGTATTCGGAGACGAAACGTTGACTACAAAATAGTCGCCCCAATCTTTCAGCAGCTTAAAACTCTCCAAATAGTCGGCAGCGGCTTGCTCTAACGGTGTTACCTTAGATTTACCGAGATTGATGCCCAAGGGTAACGGGGACTGAGGCATGGGGCGCTGGGCATCGAGTGGGGACTTTTTCTGTGCTGCCTGAAACCGGGCTGCCATTGCCGCGGCTCCTTGATTGTTAAATCCCATGCGGTTGAGGGCTGCACTGTCCTGAGTCAAGCGAAACAAGCGAGGTTGGGGGTTTCCCGGCTGTGGTTGACAAGTGACAGTGCCGAGTTCGGCAAAGCCAAAGCCAAAATTTGCCCAAATGTCGGCAGCTACGCCGTTTTTATCAAATCCGGCGGCTAAGCCGACAGGATTGTTAAAGCTCAGTCCCCATAAAGATTGTTCGAGGCGAGAATCTTGGACTCCCAAAGATTTCTGCAATCGAGAGAGCATTTGGCTGGTGGCGGGGTTTGACTGGGTTCTGGCTGCGAGTTCTAGAACTTGGAGAGTGCGGTTGTGCAGCCACTCGGCATCGGTTTTCAATACGGAAAACAACAGCGGGCGTACACTTGATTGATAAATATCCAATGATTTGTACTGGGGCAATTTACAAATTAGAAATGAGAAGGAAAATAAAAATATTCACGAGCAGACAGTGAAGGTGAGGTTGTTACTTCAACTTCGATCGACTTTATCCAATGTTTGAGACTGAAGGATAAGTGAGACGATTATATTTTGACACTCCCCTGCTATCAAGGCGAGGGGATTCTTTGATCTACGAGCTGACTTGCTCAGGCAGGATTTCTCCAACCAAAGTAGAGGTCAATTCTCCCAAAGCGTTGCTTGCTTCTAGAGCAAAGGTTCCGGTATGCCCTACCGTACCCAATCCCCGACTTAGGATATTTCTAGCGGCGTTAAAATCTCTATCCATCAGACATCCACATTTACAAGCGTGAGTTCTGGTGGATAGTGTTTTTTTGACCATTTCACCGCAGCTAGAGCATTCTTGGCTGGTATATTGCGGACTTACCGCAACCGTTACGCGCTCAAATACTTTTCCAAAATATTCAAGCCAAACACGGAATTGATACCAAGATGCGTCGTTAATAGACTTAGCTAGACAATGATTTTGCACCATATTTTTGATCCTCAAATCTTCGTAGACTATCAAGTCGTTTGACTGAATTACGCACCTTGCCAACTTCACGGCATGGTCTTTACGCTGCCTACTTATTTTGAGATGGCGCTTACCTAAAATCTGTCTGGCTTTGCCTCTGTTTTTTGAACCTCTTACTTTTCTTGATACTCCACGCTGACTGCGCTTAAGAACACGTTCACCTTTTCTCAGGAATCTAGGGTTTTCAACCGTGACTCCGTTTGAATCGGTGTAATATTCTTTCAATCCAACATCTAGTCCAATCGTATTACCTGTTGGTTCTGTCTTTTCCTGTCGGTTAACATCAATGCAGAACTGGACGTAGACACCATCAGCACGTTTTACCAGTCGAACTCGTTTAATCTGGCTGACTTGATAAAAATGCAAGTCTCGCGTACCTTTGAGCTTGAGCTTGCCGATTGCTTTTTTGTCGGTAAAAGTTATCGACTTTCTGTCGATTGCAAGTTTCCACCCAGTCGATTTATAGTCAACGGAGCGACAATCTTTCTGGAACTGCGGATACCCTTTTTTACCAGGAACCTTTTTCTTGCAGTTTTCGTAGAACCGAGAGATAGCTGCCCAAGCGCGTTCGGCACTTGCTTGCCTTGCTTGGGAGTTGAGCTCGTCAGCGAACGGAAAAGTCGCTGCCAGTACAGCGCAGTATTTGTTCAAGTCGTATTTATTCTTTTTAGGATGGTCCATCCAATAGCGTAAGCAGCTATTGCGAACAAACTGAGAAGTGCGAATTGCTTCGCTTACCGCGTTAAACTGACTTGATTTTCCGTAAGCTTTAAACTCAAAAACTAGCATTGCTCTTACCTCCACTTTTATGCTATCGCAGTCAGCACAAAATGGGTGAGTATGCAATGAAAGTTTACAATTAAAGCCGTCCTAGAAGGACAGGGTTTTAAACCCAGAATTTTTGATAAGTTGATTCTTTGGCATTTTAATTTTTGGAATTTTTAAGTTAGTAATTTTAAATTATACAAAGGTGCGGGGAAGCTTGGAAATGGGGCAGCAGCAAAGACCAAAGGATTTAGACGAACAAATCGCGACCCTAGAGCGCGTTCTCCTGACTCTCCGAGAAGAGGAGAATGTTGAAGTGCTACTTTCGACCACACTCGGTTACTTGCAAGCGGAATTTGACTGGCGGTTGATTTGGATCGGGTTGTACGATCGACAGGCCCACAGATTGTTCGGGAAAGGCGGCATAACTCCTAACGGCGACCTGTCTTTTCTCAAACAGCGGTTTGCCCTCAGCCCAGGGGATTTGCTGGAACAAGTGGTGATTCAGCTCCGGCCGGTGGGAGTCCCGGATTTGCGATCGGAAAACCGAGCCGGAGAATGGCGCAAAGCAGCTCAAACTTTCAATATTCAAGGCACGACTCTGTTTCCGCTGCGCTACAAAGACCGCTGCTACGGCGTGATTTTGCTCGGAACTGAGGTATGGGGAGCGTCGCCCAAGTCGGGGGAAAAAACGCAGTTGGCGATCGTATTTGGAGCGCTGGCAACTGCTCTTTACCAAATAGAAAAAGACTGGCAGCGACAACAAGTTAAACACCCAGATGAGTCTCTTTTAGCGCTGATTTCGCAGTTGGGGGAATTGCGATCGCTCGACCAATACTTGCAAGCGGTGGTCGAACAAACTCATGAATTTATCGAGCCGACACGCACCAATGTTTATTGGTTCGAGCGAGAGCGACGCTATTTTTGGCGCCGAGTCAGCAACCGCGAAGTTACTCCGGGTTTGGGCGGGCCGGCCCGACCGGCTTCGGGCATCACCGTTCAAGACTTGGGCGAATTTTATCAGGCTTTGGGCAGGGAAGAAATGGTTTGGATCGGTGAATCTCAAAGTTCTCTGAAAACTGAGCTGACGGGACGGTTGATGCAGCAAATCCGCGCTCGCTCTCTGTTGGCTGCGCCGATTGTTTCGGAAGGGGAATTGTTGGGATTTTTGGCAGTCGAAGCCGGCGAGCCCCGGATTTGGCAAGATAATGAAAAGCATTACCTGCGGGGAGTGGCGCAGTTAGTGGCTCTGACGGCTCCTATGTCGGAGATGGAGGAGAAAATTCAACAAACTGAGATCGATCGAGATTTAACTGCCGGAATAGCTCACGCCATCTACAGCGATGCTGACTGGGAGGCGACTTTGAAAAATACCGCCGAACAGTTGTGCGATCGGCTCAAATGCGAATACTTTTTGCTGCTGCTGTACGGCGAAGAACAAAATCGCTTTGAAATTGTCTGCCAAAATCTGCCCCGCAACCGCAGGGCAGTGCCGTCGCCACTCAACGCCCTGGATGTGGCTGACGTGGGGCTGTTGCAAGCAAGTGCACCTCTGGCTATTGAAAATTGGGAGGAAGATGGGCGGCTGGGCGCTTGGCGGGAAGTGTTGGGGGAAGCTGGGGTGCGATCGCTGTTGGCATCGAGCACTCGGGCGAAAAAGGCAGAGGGAGAAAACCCCAATCTAAAATCAAAAATCGCCAATCGCAAATCGATCGAGGGTTTGCTGGTTGTCGGGCACAGTGCAACTCGCACTTGGAGGCGATCGGAGCAAGAATTAGTTCGGCTAGTGGGCGAACAACTCGGATTGATCCTGCACTCGTGGCAGCAGAGTTCGGCAATCGACAAATATCAGCAATTTGAACGCTCGCTCAAATCGGGTTTGGCGGTTTTGCACCATTCTCCTGATGAGCAATCTGAGGAACCGATATCTGCTGCTTCACCGACGATGTTCCCAGAGTTGCCACTACAAAAGCTCGATCGTAACTTTGCTCAACACGTTTCCCAGACAATTTCCTGTCCTTTAGTAGCCGTAATTACTTGGAATCCCGGTGACGAGGAAGGTTCCATCGTGGCGACGGTAGCTGCCAATCCTGTATTTGCCCTCAATCCCGAGGCGGTGATTCCTGTCAAAACAGATGCCTTGATCCAACAAACCCTGGCTGCTAACTGCGTGGTGCAACAGAGCACGAGCCAACTGCCCCTGGCGACGAAGCGGTGGCTCCGCAGCCCGGGAATTGGCGAGATTATGACGGTGGCGCTGCAGACTGCCCCAGAACACGCTGCGGCGGGCATTGTGGTGGCTGCGGACGCTCCGGGCCGCCAGTGGTCGGAGTTGTCGGTGAGTTTACTCAGCTCGATGGCGTCTCAGTTGGCTTGGTGGCGCAGGTATTTGGCCGTGCAATCGGCCGCCGAGTCGCAGCGATTGGATCTGGAGCTGCTCAACTGGTACAAACAGCGCCGTTTTGAGGACTTTTACCGCACTGTGGGAGCGGGGGTGAAGGAGTTGGGGGAGTTGAGTCAGTCGATTTTGCAGTCGGCGAAGGAGCAAAAGGATGCTCTGAAAACTTTGCGCTACCAACAGGTTTTGCGACACATTGGCAATGCTGTGGGGTCAACTCATTTGCTGCTGAAACAGGAGCAGTGGCGGCTGCAATTCGGACAAGATGCGGTGCCTGTGAGCGCTTGGCTGAGGCGATCGCTCGATCGAACTGCCCCCCTGGTCAAACAGTCGCAAGTCTTGCTGGAAGTGCACAGAGAAGCTGCTGTGTCGATGCCTGCGGGTCAGACTTTGAGCGTTCGCGGGGACAGCATCAAGCTGGATTTGATCCTGTGCGAATTGCTGGCGACGGCTTGCAGGCGCTCTGCTGTGGGCGCCAAGATTGAGATTCGCTCTGAGTTGTTGGGGGAAGATTTGTTAGAATTGTCTGTGATCGATAGCGGCGCGTGCGATCGACACTTCATTGCAGCCTTCAACGGCGATTCCGAACCCGATATATTAGCGGTTTCTAGTTCCCATAGGTCGATCGTGCAAAATCTCTTAATTTGTCAGCGAGCGGTACGCTTAATGGGGGGAAACTTTTCTATAGAAATGTTAGAAAACAATTTAATTGTGGCTCGTTTAGTGCTGCCCCTAGCCCATTCTTAATATTGCCCAATATTGTAAAAATCCCAACCTGCGATCGAGGATTGTAGGGGCGGGTTTCACCAACAATAATTGCCTAAAACCCATAATCTCATAAACCCGCCCCCACCCAACATTAAACCGCCATCTACCTCTTTCAAAATACAAGGAGCGGGTTTAGCTACGCTCTATATTGTTATTGATATCTTGCGCCCTTCTTAGGGACGAACGGGCACGAGCGGCCCGTTCCACAATACATCAATTTTCTTGTGTGGTGGGCATCTTGTCCGCCCCTGAAAGACTTTCAGAACTCGGGAAAAACCTTTGAGTAATCCAAGCAGTTACAATATGAGAAAGCAATCCCATCGGCCCAGCAAAAAAACACAAAGCCAAAGAATGAACCGTCCAAACTCCTGTCCGCTGTCCTTCCAAATAAATCCAGCGCCCGACAAACAAGTCCATCACTAAAAAATGTATCCATCCCGTAGCAGCCGCCGTTTCTTCCCCCAGAAACTTAGCAATATCTGCTAACTTAGGATTGGATAAAGCAGCCGCATTTTCCGCAGTCAGACTGCTACCAAACAAATATATGTACAAAACGGCTAGCACTGCAAACGGAATAAAGGAATTCATTACTTTTCGGGTAATTCCCCAGTTTGGTAATAAAATCATAATTGCCCAGAAAGGCACAACGAACAGATTACCGACATTAAAAATTAGTTCTGGTGTCATAGTTGGCTCTTGGCTCCTGCGAATGCAATGCAATTAAGGATGTTAAGATTACTTTACACAATTTTTGCCAAAATTTCTCAAAACCCGAAAAAAATCTCATTCACAAATGAAATAGAATTGCTATACTTATCTAAAATTTCAAATCTCGCATCTAAAATCGATTAAGGCAGCACAGCCCATGACAAATTATAATAACTTTCCCGATTGGTGCAAGCAAAAAGAGAATCTCTCGCTTGATGCTAAACATACGGTAGAAATACTGTTGCAATTATCAGATACTGCCGAGTGCGATCGAGCTAACGAACTGCTTTCTAATACAACAGAACTTAACCTCAAAAATCTTCAAATTACCGATATCAGCCCCCTCTCATCCTTCACTCAACTTACTAATCTCATCCTCGGCAGTAATCAAATATCTGACCTCGCTCCCCTGCAATCTTTAACTAACCTGAAAACTCTGATTATGGATGTTAATCAAATATCAGATATCAGTCCGCTTTCATCTATAATAAATCTGACTCAACTCGTTCTCGATACCAATCAAATATCAGATATCAGTCCCTTAGCAGGTCTAACGAATCTTACCGCACTTGTCTTGTTTGACAACAAAATTTCCGACATCACTCCGGTGAAAAAGTTAACTAACTTAAAGGCGCTGATTCTCTACAAAAATCAAATTTCAGATATCGCTCCTCTGGAAAATTTAACTGAACTCCAGACACTCTACCTTTACAATAATAAAATATCGGATATCACCCCGCTGGCTTCCTTGAAAAATCTCAAAACGCTGTTTCTATTCGGAAATGAAATATCTGACCTGACTCCGCTGGAATCTCTAACAAACTTAAATAAATTGGTTTTATTCCAAAATAAAATATCAGATATTAGTCCTTTGACATCACTCACTAATTTAATTGAACTTAACCTCGGTAACAATCAAATATCAGACATCAGTCCGCTGAAATCCTTAACTAATTTGACTGAACTTTATCTGTTCAACAATCCGATTTCGGATAGCAGCGCGCTACAAGCTTTAAATAATTTATTTTTACTAGACTTGTACAACAATCAAATCTCGGATATCAGTTCCCTGCAATCTTTGCAAAAGTTGACTACCCTGGACTTGCGCGGGAATCCCATTGTTAATAAAATTTGCCCTGTCAATCCTGAATCAATCTGCCGGTTTTAATTAATTATTAAGGTCGAGGCAAGATAGCAGTTTATAGAGTATCATGTCAAAGGTCAATATCAGGAGAAAGTGATGAGCGGACACGATGCTTTGATGTTAGGATTGCTGCTGTTGCCAGGTTTGGCTTTGTCGATCGCAATTATGGGCGCTTTTGCCGCTGGTGGATAATCAGTTTTGGCAGCAGGCAGATTTTGTAAAAAGTAGTTTTTTCCTCGTTTTCATCGTTCCCAGGCTCTGGCTGGGAACGCATTTCACTCTTGCTCAGCCTCCTGTTTTTTTGCCAGCGAGGCAGAGCCTCTGGATCTCGGTTCCCAGCCAGAGGCGGGGAACCAGTTAATCCGTTGCCGAACTTCCTTCTTCCTGACATCCGTTACATCCGTTACATAATCCGTTGCCGAACTTCCTTCTTCCTGACATCCGTTACATCTGACATCTTGCACCATTCTCAAGAACAGGCAAGATGCCTGTTCCACAAGAGATAAATTTTTTTGTGGAACAGGCCGAAAAGCCTGTTCATAAAAGGTTTATTGACAATGGTGCAAGATGTGAGTTACATCCGTTACATCCGTTACATCCGTTACATAATCCGTTGCCGAACTTCCTTCGCTTACAAAAATTGTGCTGTAACATCCGAATTTACTAAAGTATTCGCGCACAAAATACCCGATGCTGCGACGGCGGGGACGCCAATTCCGGGCATGGTGCTGTCTCCCACGCGATACAAGCCTTTGACTGGTGTTTGCGGGCCGGGAAATGTGCCTTTTCCGGCGGCAATTGCAGGCCCGTAAGTTCCTTGATATCGGCGTAAAAATCGGGCGTGGGTTAGCGGTGTGCCGATCGACTCTAAGACTATCCGCGATCGCAAATCGGGTATAATTTTTTCTAAAGCTTGAAACAGAGATTGCGATCGCTCTTGCTTTTTCTGTTGATACAATTCGCCATATTCCCAACCTTCGTAAGGTTCCAATGTATAAGCGTGAATGGCGTGATGTCCGGGCGGCGCGAGAGTTGCATCCCACACTGTAGGAATCGAAATCATGCAAGTATTTCCGGGTAATGTAATGTCAATCTTGCTGTCGTGAACGACGACGTGGTGGCCGGTTAAACATTCGAGTCCTTCGGCTTTAATTCCTAAATGCAGGTGCATGAAACTGTCTACTGCTGGCATCGACAAAGCGTTTTTTCGGTAGCTTTCCGGCAAATCTTCAGGGCGCAGTAATTTTGTATAAGTATCCCAGATTGTGGCATTTGAAATGACAATTGGGGCGCGGATAACTTCGCCATTTTGCAAGCGAACGCCTGTGGTTTTTCCGGATTCAACTAATATTTGCTCGACGGGAGTTCCCAGGCGCAACTTTCCTCCCCAGCGCTGCAAACCTCTCACTAAAGCATCGACGATCGCACCGCTGCCACCTACAGGATATTCGATCGCACAGCGCGATCGTTCGCCAATCATAAAAGCTATTTCCGGCGCGACAGTTCCGTGCGCTTTCAAACCCGACAGCAAAAAGCACTCCAAATCGATCAAACGCCGCACCCAAGGATCGCGCACATCGCGATCCATCAAGGAACCTGCAGAACCCGCGATCGCACCTACTAGCGGCAACAGCTTCAGCAAAGCAGGCGAGTACCGAGACAGCAAAACAGGTATCAACTGCCAGTCGGATCTCAGTGCTAAAGCCGGAATTCCACGCAAAGCTTCATACAAAACTAATAAGTTTTGTTGAAATTGCTGTAATTCTACAGCACCTTGCGGTGCGAATTTAGCTACAGCATCTAAGTAACTTCTCGCATCAGCATAAATCGGTAAACTTCCCTCTGGAAAATGGTAATGCCCCAGCGGATCGTAAGAAATTGCTGCGATCGATTCCTCCAAAACATCAAAAACTTGCCGCAAAGGATTGAACGACCGGGGGTCAGTCAAACCGCAATAAAAAGAAGGCCCCGAATCAAAGTGAAATCCTCGGCGCGAAAAGCTGTGAGCTGCGCCGCCCGCTATGATGTGGCTCTCGCAGACGAGCACCCGCTTGCCGTAACGAGCTAGCATCGAGCCGGCGACTAAGCCCCCAATACCGCTGCCAATTACGATCGCATCAAAGTCTTGCATTTATCAAATGTGGTATAATTGTATTATTTCTTGCTGAGTGTTGACCCGCCCAAAAACGGGTACCGTGCCACCTACGCTCCTGAGTGGAGATACTAAAATTTTAGACTCAAGTTCTGGTTCCCAGATTCACGGCGCTGCAAGTAAATCTAAAATCTAAAATCTAAAATCTAAAATCGACTGACAGGGTATTTTTATGGGAGGAAAACTATGAAAGCTTTATCTATTTTAGATGAAGTTGTTCGCGAATTAGAACAAGACGTGAATATCTCGCGCATTAAAAAAATAATATTTTTTGCTTGTAAAGAGTTCTGGGAAAACGACCCGGCCCAACTCGCCAGCGCCGATGTAAGGATTTTAATCGAAGAACTGTGCGCCAAATACAGCAGGTTAGAAGATATTGAAGCAGTTTTAAACAGTATAGTCTCTAAGGTTAATAAAAAAACCGAGTATGCTTTAGTAGCAGACCTCATAATCTGTCAACTTAGCAGGCTGTATGAATTTGAAGACTTCACCAAATTAGAAGTAAACATATCTAGTTTTGGCGGTCAGGAAGCTCCCGCATTTGAAGAGCACTTTAGTTCGGAAATACCCAGCAGCGAAGAAAGGACAAGAAACCCCGGCTCTTTATTTGATGTCAGACAAAAAATTTTGCAGCAAACAAATCCGCTGAGGGCGAAAATCCTAATTTTTTCGAGTCTTTATCACGAGTTCACTTTTAGCGATCGCGACTGGCTACTGCTGAAAACTCAAGAACTTGACACTCTGCTGCGACAACTGTTTAATGTCTGTGGCAGCCTAGGCGAACTGGAATCTCATTTATACAGAACTGCTAGCAATCTCGATAACAGAGATGAAAACGACCAAGCTGCGAGCGTAATCATCAAAGCGATGAATCCTTGTTACGCAAAAATGCAACAGGAAGAATCCTATGAAGCCGAATCTTCGGGTAGTGAAGATTACGATCAGACACATTTAAACAACAGTGTTTATGAAGAGAGCGAGATGGTGGACAGGCGCACCGATTCTTTTGATCCAGGCGAGATTACTCACATCCTTCAAGCTGCTCCACCTCACTATCATTATGACCCCCAGAAGAGTTACTTAGTGCCGGACACGGCAGAAAATCTACCGTTTAAAGAACCCGAAACCAGCAATAATTATGCTACCGAGTTCATACAGGAAATGGTAGAAACATTCCCAGTTGCAGAAATGCCGACTATTATCGAAATTTCCGAACCGGCGGCTCCTGTTATTATAAATATTAGCGATTCCATCAAACGAAAGTTGGGATTGGAAGAAGAAATGGCAGAATTAGTCAGTCAAAGCGCTAACTCCGCAACGGTGCAAATAGAAAATATATTCACCCAGTTAGAAGCTGCTTTGAACGGAAAATTTTCTACGGGAAGTGTAGAGGAGCGTTTGTACTGGAAATATAAAAACCTCAGAGAGTATGTAGGGAAAGTTCAGAAGTTTACCGATAAATTGCTGGAAATTTTGATTGAATTGGAGTCAAAAGAAAGCGGAAAATATCCTTCTAAAATCACAGAAACTCAGGTTGACAATATTTCCGACCTACCGCCGGAAAACTCTAGCCATAAAGCAAATCAGTATCAGCTTCTGGAAATGGCAAAACAAGGCAAGCCAAAGGCGATCGCCCAATTGATCAATCAATTGCTACATCCTAAAGGAATTGCTGCTACAGCGGGATTTAAAGACGGTTGGCTCCATGTGATTCTGGAGTCTGCTGAAGTACCAAACCAACACCCTACAGCTACCTACATTCACAAAAAACTGTGTACTTTAAAATCAAAATATCTTACTCATGTGAAAATTCACGGGCGACAGTTAGGCAGCAAAACAGTCTTTTGGACTCAAGAATTTGTCAATCCAACTCATTAAATGCTCGACTCAAGTCTGGGGTGACACAAACTAAGTCGGCCTGCGTAAACTGAAATTCAATAAATTTCATCAAATTTCTCAGACTAAAGTCTGGCGCTACAAAAACTAAGTCCGCCTGCGCGAACAGAAATTTAAGCAGCCTAGAAATAGCAGATTGTACCGGGAGCATCTCATATTTGCAAAAACACTTCTTTCTTCTTCCTTCTGACTCTTTTCTCCTGGCTCCTGGCTCCTGACTCCTAATTCCAATTTCGAGCTTTGCTGCTTTCATTGAGATGCTCCCGATTGTACCTAATTACCAACAAAACAAAAATATGAATGCCAGCGAAATTTTAAGGCGATATACATCAGGAGAACTAGATTTTCAAGGTATGAATCTCAGAGGGGTATACCTGAGCGGTGCCGATTTAATTGGCGTCAATTTAAGTAATGCTGACCTCTGGGGTGCAAACTTAGCGATGTCGTACCTGAGCAGAATTAACCTTCAGCGCGCAAATTTAACTAATGCGAAGCTGTGCGGTGCTAACTTAAATCAAGCGAACTTGAGCGGAGCAAATTTGTCTGATGCAGACTTCCACGGAGCGACTTTGCAAGGTGCAGACTTTCGCAAAGCCAACATCTCTTTGGCAGTTTTTATTGATGCAAATTTGAGCGATGCAGATATGCGAGGTGTGAATTTGCAAGGTGCAGATTTGCGCGGGGCGTGCTTGCGGGGTGCAAATTTGCGGAAGGAGGTACGGATTTTTGAGGGTGCAAATTTGCGGGGTACAAATTTGCAAGGTGCAGATTTGCGGGGCGTCAATTTGCAAGGTGCCGATTTGACTAAAGCTAATCTCAGTCACGCGAATTTGACAGAAGCATCTCTGGGGGAAGCAAATCTGACTCAGGCGAATTTGAGCGAAGCTATTTTAGATGGCATATTTTTGACTGAAGCAACTTTGGTAGAAACAAATTTTTCCTGGGCTGTAATGACAAATGCTAAGTTGGAAAGAGCTGTGTTAATTGATGCCGAATTTGCGGGCGCTAACTTGCGGGGTGCATTTCTTCCTGATGTTAAGTTGAGCAATGCTAATTTAGTTATGGCTGACTTGAGTCGAGCTAATTTGGTGAGGGCTGATTTGAGTCGAGCTAATTTGAATCAGGCAAATTTGAGTGAAGCTGATCTGACTGATGCTTACCTGGCTAGAACAGATTTTCGGGAGGCAATTTTGCACCGCACAAATTTGATTAGGGCAGATTTGAGCACTGCTAATTTAACGGGTGCTCAGTGGCGCGGTACAATTATGCCGAATGGAGAAATCCACGGATAATTACTTGTACTAGCCATTTAACGCTCTCGGCCAAATAATTAATTTAATACTTAAGGGAATTTCATATAATTAAAAAAAAGAGGGCAATGCTGTGTTAGATTCAGGAAAGATTTTACAAGAACGTTATCAATTGCAACAGCGTTTAGGACGCACAGCAGCCGGTCATCAAACTTGGCTAGCAGTAGATTTAGAGTCTCAAGAACAGGTGACGCTGAAAATGTTAGCTTTTAGCCCGGAAATGCAGTGGGAAGAACTCAAGCTTTTTGAACGAGAAGCACAAGTTTTGCAGGCGCTAAATCATCCCCGAATTCCTTGCTATCGAGATTATTTTTCCCTTGAACGGGAAGCGGGAGCAGGATTGCCTTGGTTTGGATTAGTGCAAGATTATATTCCGGGATTTTCACTTCAGGAATTATTAGAAAATGGTCAGCGTTTTTCCGAAAAAAAAGTACGAGAAATTGCCACTGAAGTGCTAGAAATTTTAATTTATTTGCATGAATTAAGCCCCCCGGTTTTGCACCGAGATATTAAGCCGAGTAATTTAATTTTGGGGGAAGATCAGCAGGTTTATCTAGTAGATTTTGGTGCGGTACAAGCTCAAGCGGCGGTGACAGGCGTAACGTTTACAGTTGTAGGAACGAGTGGCTATGCACCCTTAGAACAGTTTTGGGGGCGGGCGGTGGCGGCTTCGGATTTGTATGCTTTGGGAGCTACTTTAATTCATTTGTTAACGGGGGCGACTCCTGCGGATTTACCACAGAAAGATTCTCGGATTCAGTTTAGCGATCGCGTGAGTGTCAATCCTACTTTGGTAAGCTGGATTGAGAAGATGACGGAAATCGGGTTAGAAAAGCGTTTCCCCCTGGCTAGAGAGGCTTTAGCAGCTTTGAAATCGGGAAACATACAAGGGGCTAATCTTCAAATTGAGACTGTTAGGAAAATTGCTAAACCGCCTTACAGTCGCATTCAAGTTAGCAAATCAGCGACGGAGTTACACATTAAAATTCCGGCTGTCTTAGTCAGAAAGCCTTTATTATCTGCTTATCTAGGAACAGTAATGCTAATGACATTCATCCCGACAATTATTCCCTTTTTAACAGGAAAATTGAGCATAGGGGTAGTAATTTCGGTACTTATAATAGGTTTATTAGTTAAGGTTATTTTTGAGATAAAGCAAGTTAAATTTAATCGCAAATTTTTTAAAATAACACATCAGGTATTGGGGTGTAAATACTTACAAGAAACAGGAGAAATATCAGAAATCTTGGGTGCTTTCATTCACAATAACTCTCTTTCGGGAAATCAAATCAAGATTCGTGCCGGTAACGATATGGGAACTTACTTTTATGTTTTAGGAAAAAATTTGACAGAGGTTGAGGCGGCTTGGTTAGCGCAAGAAATTCAAGATTGGTTAAATTTAAGATAAATTTTTGTAGGGCGAAGCCGTGGTGATTAATTTTTTTTGTATAATAGACATCTCCCAACTAAAAATGGGTGACGCGCTCACTTATAGGGTGTCTAACATACAGCAGATTCCAGGTTCATTAAGTACAGTAGCAACAGCTTGTAAACCAGACTGCTTGATCAAAAAATTGATGCTACTTTAAAAGAGTTATGCCAAGGCTTTCAAAAAAAGACCCGAATTAAAGTCAGTATATCTTATTACACGATCGCCCAAAAAACATTGAATTTGAATTCAATTTTCTCCCTTCACAGGCAAAACGATCGCAAACTCAGTGCCAACTCCAGGCTCGCCATTCACCTCAATGCTTCCGCCATGTTTCTCTACCGCAATCTGGTGGACAATTGTCAACCCCAAGCCAGTTCCCTTTCCGACACCTTTCGTCGTGAACAAATGATCGAATATCTGCTGTTTAATTTCCTCTTTGATTCCGGTGCCGTTATCAGCAATTTTAATTTTAATGTACCCTTCGCCGACTAGCTCCGTGCAAATCGTGATGCGGTTGGGATTGGCGGTAATTTCGCTAAAAGTGCGTCCTATATTTGACTCTTCTAAGGCATCGATCGCATTGGCAAGTAGGTTCATGAAAACTTGATTCAATTGACCGGGAAAACATTCGATTTTAGGGAGATTGCCGTATTTAGTTATCACTTCGATCTGCGGGCGGTGTTCGTTTGCTTTGAGACGGTGTTTCAAAATTAAAATAGCGCTATCAATGCCTTCGTGAATATTAAAAGGAACTTTGTAGTCTTTGTCGCCTCGCGAGAAGGTACGCAAACTGTTGCTGATGCTGCAAATGCGATCGCACCCAAGTTGCATTGAATCAATCATCTTCGGTAAATCTTCCAAAAGATAATCGAGGTCTATCTCTTCGGCGTGCTCGGCTATTTCCGATTGCGATGCACCGGAGCGATACAATTCTAAGTGTTCGATAACATCTTCCAAACTCCTCTTACCTTCGCTTAAATTGCCAGAAATAAACCCAATCGGATTGTTAATTTCGTGGGCGACTCCGGCGACTAAATTACCCAAGGCAGACATTTTCTCACTTTGCACGATTTGCAGTTGTGCTTGTTGTAAATTTTTTAAAGTTCTTTCTAGCTGTTGATTTTGCTCTTGCAAAAGTTCGGCTGCTCGCTTGCGATCGGTGGCATCCACAGCCAAACCAATAATCCCGATTGTCTCGCCCTGGGAATTTTTTAACTGCACTTTCGTGATTTCTAAATCGTGTAGTTTGCCGTCAACAAGTCTGAGAATTTCGCTGGAGTAATGCGGCAAATCTTGAGCAAGGCAGGCGGCATCGGAAACCAGACAGCCCGCTGCATTCTCCCCCAGTATATCTTTATAATGATCGACAGCTAGGAAATCGCTCAGAGGCACGCCCACATCTTGAGAAAATGTCTTGTTCAAAAACTGTACTTTACCACTGAGATTCACCATCCAAATCCAAATCGGAGCGACATCAAGAATCGCTTGGAGCATTTTTTTCTGATCTGCAAGCTGAGATTCGGTTCGGCTAATTTTTACTAGCGATCGCTCTAATTGTAGGTTGTAATCCTGATATTTTTTATATAGCAGAGCATTTTGCAAACAGATGGCTGCCTGGGAAGACAGGAGGTTGAGAAGTTGCAGGCGATCGCGGGTAAAAACTCTGGCGGTTAAGCGATTTTCCAGATACAAAATGCCGACTAAGTTGCCGCGATCGAGAATCGGCCAACACAACAGGCTCTGCGGTTGATATTTGAGGATGTAGGAGTCGGAATCCCAATCATGTTGTTGAGCGAGATCCCGAACAATCACAGGTTTCAATAAATTTTTAACGCAGTCAACAATTTTAAGGGGCAAGATATCGCTGTTGTCATTGAGTTTTGCGGATGATAAGTCGATCGCCCATTCGAGTCCCGAATTGTCGATCGCGCTTGTAGCCGCGATTTCCCATTGATTGCCGTTTGCCAAAATCAGCGCCCCTTTGTTAGCTGCTGTATTTTTCATCGCCAGTTGCATCAGTTTGGCAATCAGTCGATCGAGTTCTCTTTCACTAGAGAGCGATTGACAAGCTTTTAGCAGTGTTGAAAAATTCCCGAAATCTGAGACGCTCGCCGAAACAGACGGAGGAATGGATGGATGAAGGGATTGATTTTGCCCAGCAGGTGTTGGAAAATTTGCTAAGGAATTTGCATGGAGTTTTGCGGGTTCTAAAATCTGTTTTAATAATTGAGGATAACGTTTTTCTAAGTCGTCAATTTTTGCTCTATCTCCCCAGCGGACATAGCAATCATAGGCATCTATCATGTAGAGTCTGGCAATTTTTTCTCTTCCCAATGATAGGTAAAACTTAGCAGCGAGTTCGCAGCCCAGAGCTTCTTCATTGACATATTCGTGAGCTTTAGCTCCGGTAATAGCTCGATCGTACAGTTCCATTGCTTCTGCTGTCTGTCCCAAAACGCCGAGCAATTCTGCCTCAATCAGATCGAACTTGTGTTGGTAATTTATCGGCGTATGGTGCGCGAATTCTTTGAGTTTTTTCTGACTAGCCTGAACGCGCTTAAGGATTTGTTGGCGCTCCGCCGGTGTGGCATCTGCATAGAGTGCCAAATCTGCCAGCGCATCATAAAAGTCGTGCATCATCGTTACTAGCATCAAAACAGAATTCCCAAGATAAGGTTTGACTCCATTTCCCCTGTCGATTGGCTACGGATTACGCCTCGAATATATCCCGAATCCTTAGCCTATTTTTCCTAAAATTTATACACCTCCATCTGGCAGGTAACAGTCAAGATTAATTGCAAGATTGGAATGTTTAATGTATTTGTAAATAATCGGTCTGCGTTCAAGTTCGTCGAGAATGTCTGTTCTGTTGAGGACTATTTCTCCCGATCCCATTAACGGTAGCTAATGTAACTTTTTGGGATTTTGGCAGCACCGCGTCCCGGAAATCCTCCGCCACCACGACGTAGGTTTGAGAATTTTAGCGGCGGGTTGTCGGTCTTTCTCGCGCACGAACGGATCGATAGCCGATCGAGAATCTGTGTACAATTGCGCGAGCATCGAGCGATATCCCGGTAATACCGCAGTCCCATCTACTACATCTACTGTTGCCTCCATATCGGCTGACCTCAACTCCGACATTAGCTTGACAAAACTTAGTGTATCTATCTTAGGGCATAAACCGCATAATTTTTGATCCCCCGATCGAAAATTCCAATTATCTGTTAACGAACAACATTTTATACTTTGGCGATCGGGATTAAAGCTTTTTACTTACGTATAAGTTTCTGCTGTTAATCTCAAATGCGATTCAATTAACGCGAAATACCGTAGAAACACCGCAGTATCCTGTGTTTAAAAATACAATTGCTAATTAAGTGAATTTAATATAGCGCGATCGCCCCAATGGACGCTACTATATGGAAAAATTTTACATTAAAAAATGAAAATACAATGTATAGAAATAATAAAAAATCCGTCGTGAAAGGAGTAGCACTCCACTCCCCCCTAGAAAAGGACAGGGCCGTTGCATTGTGGTGAAACCCCCCTGCACTCTACTTCCGGGCTAATAGCCCTCCCAGGGATTAAAACCAAATCAAATAGTAATAGGCAGTAGTCTTCAGATGACCGAAAGCATCCAGGATACAAGCCCTCGGATTCATTCCGAAAGCAGACTCAGGACCCAGGAATAAAAAACCTGTATCCGATAAAGGAGCCCCCGAATTTATCTCGCGCAAGTCAATGCTTCAATTCTAAAATCTAAAATCTAAAATCTAAAATCTAAAATCGATTGACTTTACCTAGATTCCGACAGGGGTTATAACCCCTGTCGGAATGTAGCTTACCGAGAAGGAAACAGCGTTATTTGAGATTAGTCGTCTGTCGCTCTTTTTGCCGCTCGTTGAGGTCAGTCAATATCTAGATTCACTTTCTAGCAAATATTGTCTGAGGCATCTTGAGCATTCTATCTTGCATCTCGTGCTGCATCATTGATATTTTCTTGGCCGCCGCTGGTACCATATCTCAGAGACTCAGTACCCTCTGATACTCTTTCTTTTGCTCCTTGCGTGGCTTCTTTAACAATATCTTTTGCTCCCTTCAAGCCTTCGCGAGTGTTTTCTTTAAGATTAGCAAAGCCTTGTTTGGTTTTGTCGCCAAAGTCATCAGCTTTGCGCTGGGCGGTGCGAGCATCGTCCTTCACCTTGTCACCAACTTGGGTGAGTTTGTCAGGCGCATCGTCCGCTACCCGACGCACGTTTTCGCCTACATTGTTGCTAGATTTCGTGTCAATGCGGTGCTGCGCTTGCTCTTTGAGAAGATCAGCTTTTGCTTCTGTTGTTGTCATCTTTTTGTTTCTGGGATCGACATCGGGGTAGTCGTTCATGCCGCCTTTGAATTCGGACGTTACAGCCCCGGTCGGTACTTCTTCTCTAATTTTGTCGGCAGTTTTTCCTACCCTCGCATCAGCTTTTCCTGCCATCACATCAGTTTTTCCTGCCGCCACACCAGGGCCGCTGCAGGCCGTACTCACAAATACTAAAATGCCAGCCAGAAACACGGTTAAAATTTGTACAGCTCGAATTTTTTTGAGAAATGCAGTTAGTCTGTTCATAAAAATGCTCCTTTCTATTGTGAGATGCTCAAATGCCTGGTGGCTTTGTTGATGTCTAGCCTTACCAAATTAGGCACTTAAACACTTTTTTAAGTATACGAATAGAAACCGTAGCTTTTCATCTATCCCAAGTTACATTCCTTAAGTTGTAGTAGAAGGAAGAAGGAAGAAGGAAGACGGAAGACGGAAGACGGAAGACGGAAGAAGGAAGACGGAATGGACAATCTTCGAGCTTCTAGAAATTATTCAAAGTCCGCACACCCTGCGCCGGACAAGGCAAAGTCGTTTCCCTAGATAGCTGTTTGGTTCTCCATGCGCGCACTATGTTGAAATGTTGTGCGTGTTCGGCTCAAAAAAAAACCTTCTAGTCAGGAACTAGAAGGAAGGTGGTTTATGATCTCAAGTACAACAAGGTCTTTAATCGCAATTGTGGCGACACATCCCGATCGCACACATCTGTCTAATGGCTGAAAGTATGTGCACACTTACTAAGCATTTTGAATCGCTGTTTTTAGACTTTTGCAGAATTCGCCGATCGCCTCTAAACCCTGTTCTGGAGTTCCTTCGGCCAAGCGTTTGACAAAAGCACTGCCAACAATCGCAGCATCTGCACCCCATTCTTTCACTTGGCGAGCGTGTTCGGGTTTCGATATACCAAACCCGACGCCGATGGGTTTGTCGGTGACGGTGCGAAGTTCTTGCAGCAACTCTTTTGCTCTCGTTTCTAAGCCTTCGCGTACTCCCGTAACCCCCGTCACACTGACTAAGTAAATAAATCCTTGAGACTGACGAGCGATCGCTTCTATACGACTTTTGGGACTTGTCGGAGCAACTAATAATGTTAGTTCAATCCCTAATTTGTTGGCAGGCTGAATGAGACTGTCGGCTTCTTCTAAGGGCAAGTCTGGTACAACCAATCCCTGAACTCCAGCACTTTTGATTTGCTGCAAGAAGGTTTCTATACCTCGGTACAAAATCGGGTTGTAGTATGTGAAGAGAATGATGGGCGATCGCAAATTCGGACTAACTTTCGCTACCATTTCCAGCACCGAATCTAACCGCGTTCCCCGCTGTAGAGCCCTTGTAGCAGCGGCTTGAATCACCGGCCCGTCAGCTAGCGGGTCAGAATAGGGAACGCCAAGCTCGATCGCGTCTGCACCGTTATCATCCAAAATTTGCAGTGCTTTAGCCGTTGTCTCCAAGTCTGGGTCGCCAGCAGTAATAAAAGGAATCAATGCACATTGGTGGTTCTTGCGTAACTTTTCAAAACAATTAGAAATAGTCATTAGTTATTAGTCATCAGTCATTGGTCATTGGTCATCAGTCATTGGTCATCAGTCATTGGTCATTAGTCATTAGTCAGCGGTCATTAGTCAGCAATCATTACTTGGCGGTCTATATTCATCTTCCTTAGCTTTTAGTCGGCAGTCTTTATTTCACCGTTGATTGCTAATAACTAATAACTAATGACTAATGACTAATGACTAATGACTAATGACTAATTATCTTTTTCCTGTTCAATTTCGGCTTGAAGTTTGGCTAATTCTTCAGGAGTGAGTGCATCTAGCTGCTTCTGCAAGACAGCTTCTTTGTAGTCTTGCAATTGCTGGCTGTAGGTCATATTTTGAGTCAGTGCTCGAAATAAATAAGTCACCAGCCAGCCAATCAAGCCGGCGACCAAAAATAACTGACTCCAAATCCCTGCATTCATGCTGTCGAGTCCGGCAAATTGCAGTAGCAAGTAGACAAACCCACCTGCTACAAAAAAGCCGACACTGATTCCAATTACGTCAATACGTCGCATTTAGGCTTCTATCTGCCGCCGTTTGGGCCGAAAATTCAAAAACGGAGCTAGGAGGAACATACCTGGGAAGAAGAAGAACATCAAGAAGTACATGAAGCCACGCTCAAAAGAGGTAGCGACGTACCAGCGGCTGTTCAGGTAAGCGTAGGTGGCCGCGGGTACTACCAGGAGGTAGGCTCCTGCCAAGACGGCGTAAAGCAGTAAGGTAATATACATAGATTTGCTTTAGGGGAATAATAACACGGGTAAGTCAGTTGACACGCTCCGTTAGCTGGTTAACTATTGTACCGCTTGCGGAGATCCAGCGCGACTTTTGGGAATTTTTTGATTAGGGGTTGCGTAAATTGGGGTTTTGCCTGTAGAATAAAAGGCTGTTGCTCTTAGTGGCTCAAAACCACAGCAGCTTGACCAAAGGGGGGCGTGGCGGAATGGTAGACGCTACGGACTTAAAATCCGTTGACCCGAAACGGTCGTGTGGGTTCAAGTCCCTCCGCCCCCATCCATTTCAATCGTTTGTGATTCAACGGTTTCAGACTTATTGTCACCAAGATTTCTGTTTTCCGCTCAATTTTCGCGCTAATGGTTTTTTACTATGTCCAAAAGCGCCTCTATATCTGCCCAGTTCGCCCCGGACTTTTTGCGTCAGGCTTTCAACTCCTTGAGCAAATCGGCTGGTTCTGGAAATTGGGCGGCTGTCGGAGCTGAGTTTAAATAGTCGAATAACAAATTATGTGCCGTCGTTAACACATTAATGTCCTCAAAATAGACAATATCTAGCTTCAAGTTTGAGATGAGGCGGGGAGTGCGATCGCAAACTCTGCTCCCCCTCCCAAAGATGAAATTACCTCTATTTTCCCCCGATGTTTTTCCACAATCTGGTAGCAAATTGCCAGTCCGATACCAGTGCCTTTTCCTGGTGCTTTAGTTGTAAAAAATGGGTCAAATAGCTTGCTTTGGATTGCGAGGGAAATGCCAGGGCCGTTATCGCAAATTCGCACCATAATTTGGCTACTGTCCAACTTTTGGGTCTGAATTAAAATCTGAGGAGTTTTCCCTTTTTTAGAGTCATGGGATGATTGTTCTAGTGCATCTATCGCATTTGCTATAATATTCATAAATACTTGATTTAGCTGCGCTGGGTAACACTCTATTTCGGGCAACTCTCCATAGTTTTTGACAACTTCAATTCCCTGCTTGAGCCGACTGTTCAAAATCAACAGTGTATTGTCAATGCCTTCATGAATATCAACTAATTTCATTTGAGCTTCATCTAAGCGAGAGAAATTTCGCAAAGACAAAACTATTTGCCGGATGCGTTCTGAACCTATTTTCATAGATTCCAGCAGTTTTAGTAAATCTTCTCTGAGAAAGTCTAGTTCTATTTCTGCGATTTCTTCTGCGATCGCCTTTGTGGGTTGCGGGTATTCCTGCTGATAGAGACGAAGTAAATTCAGCAAGTTTATAACATACTCGTTGGCGTATTCTAGGTTGCCGTGAATAAAGTTAATAGGGTTGTTTATTTCATGGGCTACGCCTGCCACCATCTGCCCTAAACTGGACATTTTTTCGGTTTGGATTAACTGGGTTTGGGTGTGTTTTAGTTGGTGAAGCGCTACTGTAAGCTCTTCTGTTCTTTCTTCTACTCGCTCTTCCAAAGTTTGGCGAGCCAGCTCTAATTCATGGGTGTATTCTGCTACCCATTGAACTAATTGATTGATGGATTTTGCTAAGGTTCCTACTTCATCTTCTGTGGTGACAGGTGCTTGCAAATCAAAATTTGCTTGTTGAGTAATAGTTTTAGCCACGCTGGTTACAGCTTGGATAGGGATGGCGATCGCGCGACTGGTACAGATGGCTAGAAAAGTAGCGATCACAACTGACACTAACATACTCACTACGATGATTTGCACTCGCAATTTCTCAGCTATATTAAAATTAATGTAGGCTTGTCTTTGCTGTGCCTTAGCTACTTGTGTCATCAAGCTCAAACTCTCTGAGAGCCGCTCAAACTGAACATCGAGCTTAACTGCTCTATCCCCTCTGATTAAATCCAATACTTGCTGCTGCGCCTGTTTAACGTCCTCTGGTTTTAGTGAGGAGGGAGCTATTTCTTTCCAAAAAGAGGTGAGCAATTTAGAATACGAATCTGTCGCAGTTGTGTAACCGTCTAATAATTCCTTTAATTCAGCATAATTTACTGCTAATTCTTCCGAGTATTCTTCACTAAAAGTGTCTATTTCTGCAATATTTTTTTTAACTGCATTAACATCTTTCGAGAACTTAGCAGTTTCATATTCAAACCAGATTGAATCTCCCAAGACAGAGATTAGCCGTTTGGGATGTGACTGCACTGCCTGCACGGAATATTCTAAATCCCTGAGCAAATCTTGTTGCTCGTCGGCGAAGGTTAAAGCTTGGAAAGCTTGCTTTTGGTAATAGTCTCCACAGATCATTCCCCCTGTGGTTCCTAGTACGGCTATTCCAATTGCTAGGGAGTAGCCATAATTAATTTTTTGGGCAATGCTCAAGCGAGAAATGAAACGGTTAATTGCAGTGAAGGGAGTTTTTTTGAGAGGATTTTTAATGTCGCGAGATCCTTCAGTGACAGGGACATTATTTTTTCCTCTATTTACGATAAGGTTTTTGAACCTCACAGCCCTATTCTCTCCCTGTTCAAACTTTTGCATACTGGCAACCTGAGCTAAATTTTAACAACTTTAGTAGTAAATGCACATAAATAAAGTCTCTTATTCGTAGTAGGGAATATTCCCTATAGTTTATGAATTAAGGGCTAAAGCTCTACTACAAATTGGGTATTAGATAAAATTTAACCTTAAAAGACATTCCCCTGACCAATGGCTTTATAAACTTCACGAATCATGTTATAATCACTGTCGTTTGCTGGCACCAGTTTAGCTCCTTGATACTTATCATTAGCTTTCCCAACTAAAATTGCTTCAATTAGCTTATCTTGATTTTCTACCAGGCGAGCGCGCATTTTTTCAACAACAACAATAGGCAGATTGCTACTAGCTACAAACAAATCATTAGGCAAGGGTTGTCCTGTTGCGATTAGCCGAAACTCACTTTCAGATAAACCCTCGCTATTGAGCAAGTCTTTATATCTTGTATAACCGAGTGCTAAGGCATCAACTTCACCCTTTTTGAGAGCCTGTAAACCATTTTTACCCAACATTGAGATTTTGATGTCAGTTTGGGGATTTAATCCAGCGTCGAGGAGAATTTTAGTAGGCCCTAAATGACCGCTGGTTGAACCTGCTTCCCACATAGCTATTGTTTTACCTTTCAATTGTGCTGCTGACTTAATCTCGCTATTGGCACGAACAAGAATAAGTGAGTGATAGTCCGGGCGGGTGATGGCAATGATGGGAACAGCATTTGTCCGGGCCCGCATAATCACATATTCAGATGGCCCTGTTAGAGCTAATTTTAGCTGACCCGACTGGAGAGCTACGGCTGCGGCTATATAGTTATCTACTGGGAAAAATTCAATTTTTTTCTCCAAAACTTTTCCCAGAACAGTCCGAAAGGTTTGATAATTTTGCTGTAAATCTTCTGCACCCTGAACATCAGTTACAGCAAATTCAAGGGTTTCAGGTTCACTTACGGCCAAACTGGAAGAAGTGCGATTAGATTGATTTACTGTTGTAGAACAGCTTGCTACAAACAATAGCGATAACCCAACAAAATGCCGCCGCTTCATAATTTATAGGAGTTTTAGTGGCAGTTGAAAATTGCATAAGTATTATAAGCTATTTGGAATAAGCTTTCATTAAAATAGATTATCCGTTGGTTAAGCTTCAGTCAACTGTTGTGGCAAAATTATTAAGAAAATTTTTATCGAGGGGTTTTATGGTTGCGAGTATCAGGCCGCGGATCTTGTAAACTTAACTCATGAAACGCTGCCAGCTTTAACTCAGGAGCGCTAATTAAATAACTTACAATTTTAATTGTTATTGTGGGATGGGCGTCCCGCCCGTCCTTTTTGGACGGGCGGGAC